>JAGDMY010000109.1 GCA_017860765.1 Chloroflexota bacterium
CTCTGGTGGATGGACTCTACAAGCTGCCGCTCACCCCGGATGGGGTGGGCTACCTGATCGGCCGCAGGTGCAAGGCCTGTGGCTCTTATTTCTACCCCAATACCGGCAGCCAGAAAGTGGTCTGCTTGAACTGCCTGGGCAGGGACCTGGAAGAGGTCAAGCTGAGCAGCCGGGGGAAACTGTATTCCTTTACTATCTGCCATGCCATAGCGGAGTTTGTGGTGCTGAAGCCGCCCTTCGCCATTGGCGCTGTGCTGCTGCCCAAAGAGAATATCCTGGTCTGGACCAGCTCCGCCCCGGGTTGTGACCTGGGCGCCTTAAAGGTGGATATGGAAGTAGAGATGGTCTTTGAGAAGGTCAAAGAAGATGCCGCGGGCAACGCGGTAATGGCCTTCCTGTTCAGGCCGGTCGGGAAAGCGCCAAGCTCACTCAAAGGGGGTAAGTAATCGTGAAAAGAGAAGTTGTCATACTGGGTCTGGGCGTTACCAGGTTTGGCCGGGCGGAGGTCATGGGCAAGACCGCCAGGCAGCTCATTGCCGAAGCAGCTCTGATGGCCCTGGATGATGCCGGGGTCAGCATCAGGGATATTCAACACGGTTTTACCAGCCGGGTACTCTCCGGCCAGGGGACGGGGGAATTTCTCCTGGAGGATATCGGTCAGACCGGGATCGCCATCGATAACGTGGAAAAGGTCTGCGCCAGCAGCTCCAGCGGGGTGAGACTGGCCTATTGGGCGATCGAGAGCGGCCGCTTCGATATGTGCCTGGTGGCCGGAGTAGAAAGGTTGGGCCACGGAGTCCAGCCGGTGGGGGATTTCGATACTTACCAATCACTGATTGGCATGAGTGTTCCCCCGGTGGGCTACGCGCTGGAAGAGCAGAGATATATGCACGATTACGGCGCCACACTGGAACAGATGGCGAAAATTGCCGTGATAGCGCATAAGAATGGCACTCTCAACCCCAGGGCTCACCATCAGAAAGCGGTGACCATAGAAGAAGTCCTTAATTCACGGGTAATCTGTGATCCGATCCGCCTGCTGGAATGCGCTCCCACCAGTTCAGGGGCCACAGCGGCGGTCCTTTGCAGCAAGGAAAAAGCCCGGCAATACACCCGCAGGCGCCTGGTCACTATAGAAGCCTGTGCGGTAGGGACCGAGCCTTATTTGAAAGGCGGAGAGCAGCTGTTTTCTTTAGCAGAGATGGCGGCCCGCAATGCCAGGAAAGCCTATGAGGAGGCCGGGGTGGGGCCCGAGGATGTGGATGTAGCCCAGGTCCATGACGCCATGACCTTTGGCGTGATTAATCATATTGAAGCTCTTCAATTCTGTCCCAAGGGAGAAGGGGCCCGATTCGTCTGGGAAGGCCGGACAGAGATCGGCGGAGATAAACCGGTCAATACCGACGGGGGACTGAACTCCAGGGGACATCCCCTGGGAGCTACCGGCATTGCCATGATGGCGGAATTGACCTGGCAGCTCAGAGGAGAAGCTGGTCCCCGTCAGGTGCCGGGTAATCCCAGGATCGGCATTCAATGCAATACCGGCCTGGGCGGCAATATCGTCCATATCTATAAGAAATAGTCTCCCGGGATGCTAGGACCCGCCCCTGAACAGCATTCGCTCCAGGCGCAGGCCAGCGCCCGCCTGATAAGGTCTGTTGAAAGCTTCGGGATATTTGCTGCGGAGCTCCTCCAGGTCTGCCTCTTTGACCTCCACCAGGAAGCTGCTGACGACCATGCCTGTGGCGTTTTTGGAGGTGATGTTATGGGGCGTGATGGTGTTGATGGCCCCGCCCCTATCGATTTCCCCGGGGACTATCGGATCATACCTGGCCCCGTGGTCCATGTATACCGCACCGGGCATGATCCTCTCGGTGACATAAGCCCCTCCCAGCACCACCCCTCTTTCGTTGAAGACCTGAACAATATCTCCATTGGTGATACCCCTCTTCCCCGCATCTGAGGGATGGATCCACAGCGGCTCGTAGTTATAGCCATCAGGTCCTTTAACCTTACAGGTGGGGGCTTCCCGCGTCCAGGAGATATCGTCGCACTGGGCATGGACTCTCCAGCGGCCGTGGTTGGAAACCAGGATCAGGGGATACTTCTGGGCCCTGGGGCTGGAAATTCTATCATCATGCCCCTCCCCCTTCTCCACCCAGTGGGGTACAGGCGGTCTTCCCTTGTCATCCGGGAAATATTTGGCCAGGTTCTGGGCATAAAACTCGATTTTTCCGGAGGGCGTACGGAGGGGATGCTTTTCAGGGTCGTCGTAAAACTCCCGCAGACCGACGGGTCTTTTCTTCCATCCGGGGTCGGTAGGAATGGGGAAATAGCCTTTCTCTTTTAACTCTTCAAAGCCGACCAATTTTTGCACACCCGAATTTTCGAAGTTAATTTTGATTAATTCCTCAACGGTCTTGCCGCCGGTAAATTTCTCCAGCAGGCCCAGCTTTTCCGCTACCAGGCAAACCGCCTCGTAGTCGCTCCTGGACTCTCCGATGGGCTCCACACATTTCTCCCCGTGAATTACGGTATATAGTTGTCCATTTTCCACGTCTGCGGTAAGGTCCTGCTCCTCAAATTTGGTGTTGATAGGCAGGATGACATCCGCGAACTGGACGTCGTTTTCCAACCAGGGATGCTGGGCAACAATAGTCTCTACTTTAGGGCTGCGAAGGGCCTGGATATAAGCGTTGCTGTCGTTCCAGCAGGTAATCCAGCAGGGGGTATCCGTCCAGATCATATGTATTTCAGAGCAGCCGGGAGCGGGGTAAGTATGTTTAATAAACTGGTCTTTGACCCGGCCGGGAAACGTCGAACCTCCATACCAGCTGATAGGGGCATTCAGAATGGCCTCGTGAATAAGGTCTTTGGGGATAAATTGTTTGGGAGTAATCGGGGCCGGGGTCAGGAGTTTCTCAAGCTCCGGGCGGTTGGGGTCTCCCGAATCTGCCATTGCCGCCCGCCGGGTACCCAGGTCTACTACCGTATAAGCGCTCCACTGCATAAGCGGATGTATCATACCCAGCGGCATTGGACTGCGCCCCGGGTTAAAGACGGAAGACAGGCCCCATTCCATCATTTTGAACTGGTGCACCCCCGGTTTACCCACCCCCTGCATCGCCAGGAGCAGGACTTCCAGCCGGCCGGGTTCGGTGGAATAGGCGCTGCGGATGCCGGGCCCCCCGTTGCCATGAGTTACAGAGGTCCTTTTGGAGGCCCATTCCCTGGCCAGGGCTTTAATAGTCCAGGACGGGACGCCGCATTTTTCAGACGCCCACTGCGGGGTCTTGGGGACTCCATCCTCCTTCCCTGTAACATAGGCCTCGAATTTGTCGAAGCCAAAGGTATGGGTAGCTACAAACTGTTTATCATAAGTACCCTGGCTTATCCAGACATAGGCTATCGCCAGATGCAGCGCGGCATCAGTGTTGGGCCGGATGGGGATCCATTTGTCGGCGTGAACGGCTGCCCCGTAGTTCAGGTCCGGACAGATATAGATGCTCTTGATACCCAGTTCCTTAAACCAGTAGCACAGGCGGCTGGCCATCTGCCCGTTGAATCCCCAGGGGGTCGTCTCCGGGTCGCAGCCCCAGAAGAGAAGAAGCTCAGAGTTTTCTACCACATCAGGGATGGCGTTGCTGTCAGGTACCATCTGTCCCAGCGGCTCTGTTCCCCAGACATGTTTAGCCCCCCACACCCAGCCCTCCCAGCTGTCTGGATTCCTGACCTGCAGGGTATAGCCCCCCATTAAAGCCAGAAGTTTATTGGCGCAGCCATGGGGGAGATGGATATTCTTCCCTTCGCCATGTCCGTCCGATTGGGAAAGCACCGCCTCGGGACCATAGGTTTTCTTTATCCTCTTCAGCTCGCCGGCTATGATATCCGCGGCCTCGTCCCAGGATATCCTGATATAGCCGCTTTTACCCCGGTTGCCGGGGTTTCTTTCACCCTGCGGATTCCAGTCGACCCGCTTCATCGGATAGAGGATCCGGTTCGGTGAGTAAACTCTTTTCTTGTAGGCCAGGCCAAAAGGAGGCACCAGAGTTTTCAGGCCCGGTTCGAAGACCTGTCCGCGGGCCTCCATCTTCCAGATATTAAATTGTCTCCGGTCATATTTCCAATCAAACCGGAACGGCCTGATTCTCACAATTTTGCCGTTCTTAACATCCACCGTTGTCAGGTTGCCATCGGCGTTGAACCCCATCATGCTGGTGCCTTTGGTGAATGAGCTAATTTGTTCCTTCATCTTCGGGCCCCCCTTTATAACGATTATATCCTTTTCGGGCACCTCACAACAAATCCCGGATCTCCAGGGGGAGGCTTCAATTATTAAAGGAATCCCGCTGCCCCTGAGAAGGGTTCGGCCGCCTGATAAGCGGTTTTGGCCCGGTCAGTTAGAACATTGTTCTAGAAGATAATGTCTTCCAAAAATCGGGGAAGAATGTCATATTGAGCTTAGCCGGGGACTTCGGGGCATCCACATCACCCGGCCAGATTTTGTCTATAGCAAAAAGAAGCAGCAGATGAAAACCTGGATATGTACCACCCTGACCAGTATCCTGGGACCGATGCAGGGCCCTGCACGGTTGTATGCTTATGCCCGCCAGCATGGCTTGGATGTCGAACTCCAGGATTACAACCAGGATGCCTACTTCACGCTTTTGTCCGCCGAGTACCTGAATGAGGCTTGCGAAAGGGCCTCCTTTGCCCTGGAAACCATCAAGCGGAATAAATTTCTGCGGGAGGACATGGGGGCCATAATTGACCATGGCTCGAGCCATGCCATGAAGCAGCTCCTGGCCCGGGGCCTGGTCCTGAACAGCGGATGGAGGGGCCTGGCCAAATTGCCGGGAGCGTTTTCCACACCCCTCCTGGCCTTGATCGGGACCCGCCTGAAGCATGACAATCTCCTGTATGCCCTCCTCAGTCAGAAAGACTACGTTATTTCGGAAATTCAGAAGTCGCGCGAAATCCTTTACCGCGAGTTCCTCAGACTTCCCCCGGATGAATTTGTCAAACACTTCGCCTCCCTCCTGTGGGGCAAAGCCATCATCGACATGGCCTATTTTCCGGCGCTGCTGGATTTCGGGCTGGGATTCCACGGGACAGCCTATTCGCCCCGCTCCGGGGACATCCGGCAAGCCGTTCAAGATGAGCGGCATAACTTCATGCTCTCCTATTTTCGCAAAAAGGTAGTCCCGGTCTTAAAAGCCGAACAGCCGGGCCTGGTGGGTATCTCCATAACCCATGCTTCCGAGTTTATCCCGGCCTTTACCCTGGCCAGTTTAGTAAAGTCAGCCAGTCCGGGAACCCATATTTGCCTGGGCGGTGCGGCTTTAACCGAAGTCAGCCACCGCCTGGCCAAAAACCCGGCCCTCTGGAGTTACTGCGACAGCCTGGTGCTGGGCCCCGGCGAATACCCCCTAGTGGAGTTGATCGCAGGTCTGGAGGCGGGACGACCGCTCTCAGGTGTCCCCAACCTGGTTTATAAGGAAAACGGCTCAATTAAAAGGAGCGAGAAAGTCCGCGAGTTCGATCTTAACGACGCCTGCACTCCCGAATACGTGGCGGTGCGGCCCCGCAGCACCCTGCCCCTGGAGACCTCCAGCGGCTGCTACTGGGGAAAATGCGCTTTCTGCTA
>JAGDMY010000110.1 GCA_017860765.1 Chloroflexota bacterium
GGATGTTACCAAGCGCAAACTGGCGGAAGATGGCTTAGCCCGCCAAAAAAATACACTCCAGGTCATAATGGAAAATACCCGTGCCTGCCTGGTTTACCTGGACTCCGATTTCAATTTCCTGCAGGCGAACTCGGCCTACGCCCGGGCCTGTCGCACGACGCCTGAGAATTTAATCGGGAAAAACCATTTTGAGCTTTTCCCTGATAAGGAAAATGAGGCTATTTTCAAGCGTGTCAGGGATTCCGGGGAAGCCGTCGAATACCGTGATAAGCCCTTTAAGTTCCCGGACCAGCCTCAGCGGGGTATTACCTACTGGGACTGGACTTTGATGCCGGTTAAAGATAGTTTTGACAAAGTGCAGGGTCTGGTATTTTCACTGGTCGAGACCACCGAACGCAAAATGGCAGAACAAAGAGAAGCTGAGGTGAAGGTCGAGCTTGAAGATAAAGTCAAGCAACGTACAGCCGAGTCTGAAAAATTAAACGCCCGGTTGCGCTTGATGCTGGACCAGCTGCCGTCGATTTTATGGGTTACGGATACCGACCTGGTGATAACCCTGTCTCTGGGCGCAGGATTGCAGTCTTTCAACCTCAAACCCAACCAGCTTGTTGGCACTACTTTATACGAATACTACAAGACGAATGACCCGGATTTTACTCCCATTATGTACCACCGCCGGGCTCTTCAGGGGGAACCGGCCCACTACGAGTTGCATTGGGAGGGAAAGGCCCAGAGTTCTTATGTAGAACCGATGCGAGATAAGGATGATAACATCATAGGCGTAATTGGCATTGGATTTGATATTACTGATAAAAAACAGGCTGAGGACACTTTGAGGGCCTTATCGCACAGGTTAGTCGATGTCCAGGAAGATGAACGCCGCAACATCGCGCGTGAGCTGCATGATGAAATTGGGCAATCTCTTACAGCCCTGAATTTGATAATTAGCCAGGCGACGCGTTCTGTAACCGGAGCGGCTTCTGCCAACCTGATTGAAGCTCAATCTATTGTCAGCGAACTTATAAGGCAGGTGCGGGAGTTATCGCTCAAATTGCGGCCCAGCATGCTGGACGATCTGGGGCTGTTGCCAACCTTGATCTGGTATATCGAGCGTTATAAGGCGCAAACCCAGATCAAAGTGGACTTCGAGCAGAACGGGCTGCAAAGGAAATTCTCTCCGAAAATAAATACGGCTATATATCGCGTGGTACAAGAAGCCCTGACCAACGTTGCGCGTCATTCCAAGGCCAAAGAAGTTATTATCAGAGCCTGGACTGCCAACAATAATGTCTGTCTGAGAATAGAAGACCACGGACGCGGTTTCAATTCATCAACTTTACTGTCCAGTGGTTCTACGGGCATCTCCGCCATGCGCGAAAGAGTGCTCTTATTGGGTGGAAAATTGAACATCGAAACCGCTCCCGGCTTCGGCACTTGTCTGACCGCCGAATTTCCTCTACAAGAAAAGTCCAATATAGTATAATAGGTGAAACCGTGATAAATATAGTATTAGCCGATGACCATCAGGTAGTTAGAAAAGGCCTCAAAGCTCTCCTGAGTGCAGAGGCTGACTTCAGCGTTGTGGGAGAAGCCGGAGATGGTCTGGAAACAGTGCAGCTGGTGGAGCGCCTCAAGCCCGATATATTGGTGCTGGACCTCATGATGAGCGGGATCAACGGCCTGGAGGTGACCCGCCAACTTAATAAAAAAGGTGTCAAAACAGGGATTGTGATCCTTTCCATGCATAACAATGAGGCCTATGTCCTGGAAGCTTTGCGCTCCGGGGCCAAGGCGTATATTTTAAAAGACTCTCCCCCGGATGAATTGACCCGCGCAATCAGGGAGGTATCCTCCGGAAGGCGGTATTTGAGTTCGCCTCTGACTGAACGGGCTATCGCAGCCTATACTCAGAAGGCGGAGGTTAAACTGATTGACCCGTATGAGCAGCTGACCACCCGGGAACGGGAAATACTGCAGTTAGCAGCTCAGGGTTGTACTAATAGCGAAATTGCCTCACGTCTTTATATCAGTCCGCGGACAGTAGAGACACACCGTACCAATCTGATGCGCAAGCTGGGACTGCATAATCATACGCAGCTGATTCAGTTCGCTATTCAGCACGGAATAATTCCCGGCCAGACCTGATCCCTTTTCCCTCAGTCCTACGTATGCCTGAACCCCCTGTAAATACATACCACGCAAATCTTTTATTACGTAAGTCTACGGATTGCAGTTTTTCCTGCGGCCAGCATAATATAAATGAAGGTGTTTATTCTCTATACGAATAATTGTAATCTCTATTATTTCTCAGGATAAGGCTTAAATTGGGAAGCATTGTACTGGCTGATGACCATCTAATCGTGAGAAAGGGTCTAAAGGCCATCCTCAGCGCCGAACCGGATTTTAACATAGTGGGGGAGGCCGGTGATGGCCTGGAAGCTGTGGACCTGGTAGCGCGGCTTGAGCCTGATATTCTTGTCCTGGACTTAATGATGCCGGGAATTAATGGCCTGGAAGCGATCCGCCAAATTGCGCGAAAAAACCTCAAGACTGCTATTGTAGTCCTCTCGATGTATAATAGTGAAGCCTATGTCCTGGAAGCGTTGCGCTCCGGCGCTAAAGCCTATATCCTGAAGGAAGCTCCTCCGGAAGAGTTAGTCCGGGCGATTAGAGAGGTTACAGCGGGACACTGCTATTTGAGCTCACAGATATCCTCCCAATCTATCGACTCGTATTTGCAAAAAACAGAAGGGAATCTTTTGGAACCTTTCCAGACTCTCACCCCGAGGGAACAGGAAATATTTCGGCTGGCTATCCATGGTTTCAGCAACACTGAAATTGCCTCTAATTTGCATATCTCCCCGCGCACCGTAGAGACTCATCGCTCTAGCTTAATGCATAAGCTTGGACTGCATAACCACACTCAGCTGATAAAATACGCTATTACCAGAGGGATGATCACAGAGGTAATATAAAATATCCCTCAATCAACTACCCCACCTGTTCCCTGCGAAATTCGCCCAACTACGCAATAAACCCGCCCAAAATTACGGGATATAATTCGCAGAACTGCGTAGGTCTACGGATACCCTTAGAGTCTTATTGTCTGTAATCTTATTAATAGCATTGCAAATTGGCGAATACCGGATTGGGAGGGCATCGATGACTACGAGAACCAGAATTGCAGATAGAACCAATCGTAAGCCCAGAGCAACCATAGCTTCGGATTCCGGACATTACTCTACCTATGGGAGTCCGGTTGGATTGGAGGCCGAAGAGAAGTGGCGCGATGGTGAGTCCCAGAGCTCGCCTAATGGCATCGCCGATATGGACAACCTGGTATATCTGTATCTATCGGAAATGGGACAAACCCCTAAGCTCAATGGTTCTGAAGAGAAAGCCCTGGGCAGCCGGATTGAGCAGGGCAAATACCTGGACCAGGTCGAGCAGGAATTAGGAGCGAAATACGAGAGTTTGCCCTTAGCAGTAGAGATAATGTTTGAACTGCTCGAGCGTTTCAGTAGCGCTGGCAAGGTCTTTGATAACGTATGCCGGTATTGCCAGTTGAATGCCACTGAGCCAATCTGGCAAAAAATCTCCAGCCCTGTATTCCGTAAAGCCATCGATGGGTTTATCGAGCCCGAAATGATTAATTTTATCGCCGGACAGTCCGGGTTAAGTTATGACCAGGTTCAACAATCTTTGATCCAGTTATCGTTAAGCAGCCTGCTGATCGATTGGCCGCTTGTTAAAGAGGCCTCTCAGGAAGGCTCTGGCGAAAGATTTGCCCGCATTATCCGTTCGAAGCATTTTCAGAGGAATTTGTTGAATCATCAGGCCGAGATGGTCAGGCACTTTGAGCAAATCAAGGAGAATGCTAAAGAAGCTGGCGACCATCTGATTGTGGCTAACCTGCGCCTGGTCGTTAGTATTGCCAAAAAATTCACGGGTCGGGGTCTTTCCCTTTCTGACCTTATCCAGGAGGGAAATATCGGACTAATACGGACCATGAAAAAATTCGACCACCGGAAAAATTTCAAATTCAGCACTTATGCCACCTGGTGGATCAGGCAATCGATCAGCCGGGCCATTGCCGATGGCTCCCGCACCATCCGCCTGCCGGTACACATGGTAAACACCAGCAAACGACTGTCGGCAACCCGGCAGCGACTATTTCAGGAATATGGACGCAAGCCCAACAACGAAGAGATATCCAGGACCATGGGAATTCCAATTGAAGAGGTATGCCAGTTATTAGATGCCATGTCACTGGAGCCGGTATCTCTGGAGATGCCTATTGGCGAAGATGATGACCAGCTAAGCGACTGCATTGAGGACCAGTCTATTCCCAGACCGGAGGATGAGGCCGCCTGTTCTCTGCTCGGTCAGCAAATCAGGGAGGTCCTGGGTAACTTGCCCGACCGTGAAAGAAGGGTCATTGAACTGAGGTTCGGATTGGACGATGGCAATGGCCGGACCCTGGAGGAAGTCAGCCAGGACATGGGAATTACCCGTGAGAGGGTGCGGCAGATTGAGCTGAAAGCTCTGAAGATATTACGCGACCCCGACAACAAAGCTAAGCTAAGAGATTACCTGTATTAAAATCTTTCTTTTAACCGCGCACCTGGCGGGACTCCAGAATCCGGGATTTGGAGGATTAAAATGACGCAGGCTGCTGCTCTGGCAAAAGAAAGACAAACGGAAAATGTAGAAATTATCCGCCGTCTATATCAGGATGCGACTTCCCGAAAAAGCTCAGCCGTTGCGCTTTCTTTGTTGGGTTTCAAACAGTTTTTATCCCTGGTAGGTGAAGCCTTGCCCGACTACAAGCTCACCCTCCATAATCTGTTGCCCAAAGGGGATATGGTTATGGTGAGCTATAGCATCAGCGGTACCCAGGAAAGCGATTTTATGGGCATAAAGGCTACACACAGTCGCCTGACTATTTCGGGTATAGATGTATTTAAACTGGAAAAAGGCGAGGTAGTGGCTCATTGGGACGCAGCCCATCAATTCGTGGCCCTTTAACTATTTCCAGGAAAATATTATTAACTGGAGGCCGGTCGGGAACAGGTTTGAAGCAGTTGGGACAGCCGGATAACTCCAGTTATTAATTTAGATAATCGTCTCTCAACACGCCGGGAGGCGATTATCTGTTTTAGAACCCATCGAACTTCATCTCGGCGAAGAACTTTATCAATCACTACTGCAAGTCCGGGACGATGCCGTGGACAAAATTGGCTATACTTGACCGCTGACTGGACGACATGATAAATTCTAATAGGCGATCTCCCTGTAGCTCAGCCGGATAGAGCATCTGCCTTCTAAGCAGGTGGTCGTGGGTTCGAATCCCACCAGGGAGACCATTTTTTAGCCTCGATTCCACTACATCAAAGATAAGCAGGCAGGAGAACATGGCGCCGTTTATCTCTGAGACTCCATGCAGGCCATGGAAGAATTCCAGCAGTCTGGACTTTCCCGCAGTATTCCGGAGGCTTACAAGATTATAGGCCAGCCTAGGATCGAAGTTCTAGAGAGCTCGAGACAGTAAGGAGATGAACGTAGATGTTATTGGCAAAACACTATAATCGTTCACAGGAACAAAAATACGTCTCTAGTGAAATGCTGGCAGAACTGGCTA
>JAGDMY010000111.1 GCA_017860765.1 Chloroflexota bacterium
CTTGCCAATTATATAATTATCATCTATCATTGATACTCAACATAGACAGTCGTTCGGGCTATTAATTATAATCGATTCACATCTTAGATTTAGAAAAGCTAGGTAAATCTGCCTATCATATTAACCTTGTAATCGAATAAGATAATGCAATTGCTGGTAAAATAGACCCAATAAGGAGGTGCGGTGATGACTAGCAGCGGGATGTATGGTTATGCGGGTAAGATTCTGCGGGTTGACCTGAGCAAGCGACAAATTTCAGAGGAAGCCTTAGACCAGGCGTTTCTGCAAAAGTATCTGGGTGGGGTTGGCCTGGGAGCGTATTATCTTTACCGGGAGGTCCCTCCAGCGGTTAAATGGTCTGATCCAGAAAATCGCCTTATACTGGCGATCGGACCACTGAACGGTCTGCAAATGCCCGGTTCGGGCTGCTTTTCCGTAACTACAAAGGGCAGTCTGACTGAAGGTGCGGCTTCCAGCCAGGCCAACGGGTTCTTTGGAGCTTACCTCAAGTTTTGTGGCTATGATGGGATTGTTGTTAAAGGCAAGGCGGACGGTCCGGTATACCTTTATATAGAGGAGGAAAAGGCCGAACTAAGAGATGCCTCTTCGCTGAAAGGCAAAGATACCTGGGAGACCGAAAGCCTGATCAAAAAAGAGCTCGGAAAATCCAGGCGGGAGCTGAGCGTCTTCGGTATCGGACCGGCCGGAGAAAACCTGGCGAGATTTGCCTGCATCGTAGGAGATGAAGGTCACGTGGCCGGCCATAATGGCATTGGGGCAGTGATGGGCTCGAAAAACTTGAAGGCAGTCGCGGTATCGCGCGGCCATAGAAAAGTCCAGAGCCAAAACAGCGAAAAGGCTGCCGCCTTGGTCCAAACCATGGTTGAGAAATTCGCGAAAACGCCTCCTTTTGCCTATGGCACCAGTGAAGGTTTTCCCATGCTCTATCCTATGGGAAGGTTAGCTATAAAGAACTATACCACGACTGTTTTCGAGGAGAGGAGCAAGTTTCAAAACGGATATCCGCGGACCCACTTTGAAATAAAACGCAATCCCTGCTACGGCTGCACATCGCATCACACCCACCTTATGAAAGTGACCGAAGGCCCTTATGCTGGCTTTGAGGGTGAAGAGCCGGAATACGAGCAGTGGGCAGCCTGGAGCTCACTGATAGGCCAGACAGACCCCGGCGCGGCCGTGATGTTATCCAACGAGGGAGATCGTCTGGGCCTGGATGTTAATGAATCCGGTTGGATGATCTCCTGGCTGATGGACTGCTTCGATCAGGGAGTCCTTACCCGCAAGGACCTGGATATCGATATGACCTGGGGAGACCCTGAAGCCGCCCGCAAAATGCTGCACAAAATCGCTTTCCGTGAGGGGATTGGCGATCTGCTCGCCGAAGGAGTGCAGCGAGCGGCCGCTAAAATAGACGGAAAAGCTCAGGATATGGCGATATATTTCTTAAAGGGCAATACGCCCCGTACGCATGATCTTCGTGCCGGATGGTGGGAACTGTTTGACTCGGCTGTGTCCAACACGGGCACTATTGAAACTCACGAAGGGTTCCCGCGAGCCCAACTTGGACTTTCGCCGACTTATGATAACTTTTCTGCGCAGGAGATATCGACCCTGGTAGCCAAAACCAAAGGGTCAATGCAATTTGAGGACTCTTTGACTATCTGCCGCCTGGTCCACGCTGGAGACCACAGGCTATTAAGTTCAATTGTAAGTGCAGTGACGGGGTGGGACTTCACCCTGGAGAAGGGGATGGAAATCGGCAAAAGAGCCGTTAACCTGCTTAAATCTTACAACATCAGAAACGGCATTACCGCCGATAAGGATATGCCTTCCGTCAGGTTGGGATCAATCCCCCCCAGTGGTCCGGCAGCCGGGAAGTCCATAATGCCTTACTGGAAAGATATGCTGCGTAATTATTATACCCAGATGGGCTGGGACGCTGAGACCGGTAAGCCCCTGCCATCCACACTGACCAGTCTGGGACTGGAATTCGCTATCGCTGATATTTGGGATGGAAAACAGTAGAGCGGCCTGTCGATAAGGAGAATTGCAATAGCTAAATACAGAGAAGGAGGTACAGGCTGCTCGGCGGGTACACCCAGCAAGTGAGCGGGCCATGTACCTCTATTTTCTATCCTTCGATCTCAACAATTGGAAAGATTTGAGGAGGCCTTAAAAAAACCGCGGTCACAAGCAGAGACCGATAGGCGGCCAGGGCTCCGGCTGAGACAGATCAGGTTATGATATGCCCTTTGCTGAAGGCCCAGAGGTCATCGATGATGATGCGGTAATTCATCTTCCGGCCCTGCGCCTTTTCCCTCTCGGCTATCTTCTGACGATGAAATTCTTTAGCCTCTTCAGGGATAGGCAGGTTGCCGAAATCAATATAACGACAGGAGCCCTGGTTGTCTCGAATGCCCAGAGCATTCCCTTTTAAATGAATGTTGGGGCAAAACGGGTTGTCAATTAGTCCTGAGTCGACTGCCTTAATCACCCCGGCGACTATGTCCCCGTCCCCCACCTCGAGGGTCTTATCTATTATTGCCCTGATCTCCATATCCAGGATCTTTTCTTCAAGGTTGATTTGAGCCTGGTCCAGTTCTATTTTCTGCTCCCGGATCACATTAAAAATCCACTTCGCGGCGCGGTAACTCAGGACATGGCTTTCCTTGGTGGGTATTCCTGCCCCTTCATCAATGGTCCTGTTTCCGGCTGCCTCAGCCGGAGCCAGGGCTGCTACCATTGCGCCGTAGCACAAAAAGGCAAAAGCTTCCCCCATGCCTTGAGGGAAGGGGAAAACCGGGATTTGTCCGGCAATAACTCCTGGAATCATAACATCTTTGTAACCGAATTTATCCAAATATTCTCTCACCAGTCTGCGGGCTGTCCTGATGATGGCTATATCCTCCATCATGTTGCCCAGACCTGCTACCAGGGGGATGGCGCTTTCAGCTCCCTGCTCCGCTAAAATAAGGGCATCAATAATTATCCCTGCCAGAGGGACGCTGGAAGGAAACACGCCGCAGGCTTGAAACCCGTGAAGGTCGGCACTTAATAAGACTCCTTTTTGAGCATAGTAACCCATTAACCTGTAAACATATTGCGAATCCAGGATGCTTTCCTCAAGGGTATAGGTCTTGTTGTAATTTGAAAAATGGTAGGTGGGGCTTTCTGCATACCCGGTAATACCCGAGGCGAAAGAGATTTCCGCACCTAATCTTGTGGCGCTGGTGGTCCCCAACCTGGCGCTGTAGGCTGCCTCGGCGCATTCAATCACTTTCCGGGTGTTCTTGACCCCATGAATTATCGAAGGATACCCGTTCAAGAGAGGGCGTCCGGTCCTGATGCTGTCCTCCAGTCCCTGCTGAGCTTTTTTATAGTGGGTTAAGCGGGTATAGCTGTCACTGGTAATCGGTATGAGAGGCACGCCTGCCTGCACCAGCGATTGAACCAGCTCAATTTCATCTTTCAAAATAGGCGTCCCCGCTCTGGGGAAGACCACTGTCCTGCCTTCGTCCTTTAACCTGGCGACTACCTTGTGGAAATTCTTCTGGTCGGGCAGTTTTTTCTGGTATTCAATGGCTTCTTCAAGATCAACTTCCTTACCCGTAGGCCACTGGGAAAGCACCTCCCCCCTCATGCGGAGAAATTGTTCTTCATCAATCTTCTTGTTCTTAGCCTTTATCGCCATAGCCCCCCCTTAATTGTTCGGCTGGTTATCCCCAGATTTTTGCCATGCCAACAAATTATTTGATCGCTATAAATACGAATATTTCAACCCGGGCGTCCTAAAAAAGCATTTTTGGGCTTTCTGCAATATCACAACGTACCAGTCCGGAACACCCACCCGGCCTGGAATCGAGTTGCCAGGCAGCCAGATGCGAAATGATTATAGTTAATAATCCCGCAGACTGTCTATGATGAGCAACAATGATTAATGATTGTCACAATCATGCGGCTTAAAGCAGGGAAAATCGGGCCACGACCTGGATACCTGGCGCAGGTATTGGGGCTGCCGGAAACGTCGAGAGATCAAGAGTGGGCTTCTAATTGGAGAACATCCGGTGGTTGTGATAGTATGATTATCAGTAATCATTGATATCCATCATAGACAGTCGTGTAAGCGATTAACTATAATCAATTCACCTCTCGATAGCACTTAAAGACCAATAGATTCAGGATAATACCGAGCTTTGGATACAATTACAATTGAGATAGATGGACACCAGGTTCAGACTCAAAGGGGGAAAAGTATTCTTGAGGCCTCTCTGGAAGCCGGAATATATATCCCTCATCTCTGTTATCATCCTGACCTTTCTCCGGCCGGCGCCTGCCGGCTGTGCATGGTTAAAATAGAAGGTACCGATGAACTGCTGACGTCATGTACTACTCCGGCGCTGGATGGCATGATTATCAAGACCCGGACAGAGCAAATAGACCGCCTGCGCAGGCTGGCGATGGAATTGATGCTCTCGGGACATCCGGCGGACTGCAGCAGTTGTATAAAGTACCTTAACTGCGAGCTGCAGTCGCTTAAGCAATACCTTGTCAATGATGAGTCCAGGCTAAAAAAGCGTTCCCGCTCTTTCCTGATCAACAACTCCAATCCACTTTTCGCGTTTGACCATAATAAGTGCGTTTTATGCGGACGGTGTATAAGGGCGTGTCATGAGCTGCGCGGGGTGGGGACTCTCTTCTATAAAAAAAATGACAAAGAATCCTATACCTACACCCTTTCGGATTTGCCCTTAATTGATTCAGGATGTCGGTTTTGCGGGGCCTGCGCTGAAGTTTGTCCGACCGGCGCCATAATGGATAAGGATGAGTCGGCCAGGGGTACACGCCGCAAAACAGCCCTTGTTCCCTGCAAGTTTAAATGTCCGGCAGAAATAGATGTTCCCAGGTATGTCCGCTTTATAAGAGAGAAAAATTATTCGGCGGCAGCGGCAGTAGTACGCGAAAAGGTGCCTTTTCCCAGAGTCCTGGGTTATGTCTGTGACCGTCCCTGCGAGGAGGTTTGTCGAAGAAGCGAAGTAAATCAGGCAATTTCAATAAGGGAATTAAAACGCTTTAGCGCCGAACATGATAACGAGAAGATATGGCAAAAGAATATAAATCGAAAGGAGCCAACAGGTAAGAAAGTTGCCGTAATTGGCTCGGGACCGGCAGGTTTGACGGCGGCCTACTACCTGGCAAATCAAGGGCACACCGTGACAGTATTTGAGTCTCTGCCCCTGGCAGGGGGTATGCTGCGTTTCGGTATCCCGGAATACCGTCTCCCCAGAGACGTACTGGATGTTGAGATCAAAGATATCGCTGATATGGGTGTAGAAATAAAGACCGGAAACCGCATAGAGTCCCTTGAGAGACTTTTTGACCAGGGCTATAACGCGGTACTGGTTGCCATAGGGGCCCATAGAGGGCAAAAACTTGCGCTGCCGGGCGCCGATACAAAGGGAGTATTCATTGGCATCAACTTTCTCAGGGACGTCAATTCAGGCCAGAGCGTCGGCATCGGTAAAAGGGTGATAGTGTTAGGCGGCGGCAATGTGGCTTTTGATTGT
>JAGDMY010000112.1 GCA_017860765.1 Chloroflexota bacterium
GGCCCTGCAGAGAGCCACCACCTTGATAAATTCCAGCCTGCAAACCATGGTCGAAGCCGGCCTGGTCAAGAAAGGCCAGATTAAGTCTATCCTGGAACGCATCCATATGACCACGTCGCTTGAGGAAGCCGCCCGGGACGCCGACCTGGCAATTGAGTGTATTGAAGAAAACAAAAATGCCAAATCGGAAATCTTTAAAAAGTTGGATGCAATTTGCCCGCCCAAAACTTTATTGGCCAGCAACTCCAGCTTTCTGAACATCTTCGATTTCGTCAAAACAGGGCGTCCGGAAAAAGTCCTGGTGATACACTGGTATGCTCCGCCCCAGATTATTCCCCTCATCGATATTGTCAAAGGGCCGCAGACCGATGATAAAAACATAGAAAGGGTGATCAAGGTGCTGCGCCAAATCGATAAAAAACCGGTGGTCTTCAACAAGCCGGTGGCCGGATACCTGGTCAGTCGTCTGCAGGTAGCTTTCCAGAGGGAAATCTACTGGCTTCTGGACAATGATTATCTGGCCCCTCAAGATATAGACCAGGCAGTGATCTGGGGACTGGCTTTACGGATGATAGTGGTGGGCGCCTGCCAGAGGATCGATTTTGGCGGGCTGGACCTTAGCCTCAGGAGCATTGCCCAATCCAGTCAGTGTACGCCCGTCGACTACCAGCCTATCAAGCTTAATAAATTGGTTAAGCAGGGCGCCCTTGGAGTCAAAACCGGGCGGGGTTTTTATGATTATCAGGGGAAAAGTGAAGCCGAGGTCTATCATGAGCGGGACATCCGGCTCCTTAAACTGCTTAAATTTTTACAGGAGAACGATGTAGTTGGTCCTATCCTGTAAATATTAAATAAATCACTTAGGAGGTGGTATGGCAATCAACAAGGTCTACAATTCATTTAAAGAAGCCGTGGCTGACGTCAAGGATGGTTCAGTGGTCTTCATTGGCAACTTTGCCGGGCCAGGCGGAACGCCTTTCTTTCTGATTAAGGCTTTACGCGATCAGGGGGCCAAAAATCTCACTATTGTCGGGAACACCGCCGGCGGCACCGGACTGACTCTGGACTACGACGACCATCGTATTCTTTTCCAGAATCACCAGGTCAAGAAAGTAATTGCCTCTTTCCCCTTTTCTACTTCCCCTAAAAGGCCCAGCGATGCTGAAAAGCAAATCCTGGCAGGCGAAGTAGAACTTGAGATGGTACCCCAGGGCACCCTGGCAGAAAGAATCAGGGCGGGCGGGGCAGGCATAGCGGCTTTTTATACTCCAACCGGACCTGGAACAGTGATAGAGGATGGAAAAGAGAAACGCTACTTCAACGGGAAACCCTACCTCATGGAGTATGCCTTAAGGGCTAATTATGCCCTGGTCCGGGCCTGGAAAGCCGATACTTTGGGAAATCTAATTTTCCGCGGGACTCAGAGACAATTTAATCCTATCATGGCCATGGGTGCGGATGTCACTGTTGCAGAGGTAGATGAAATTGTTAAGCCTGGTGATATCAATCCCAATTGTGTGGTAGTGCCCGGTATTTTTGTCAAGCGTATTGTCAAAGTGACTGAGAATCCCGGTTTTCCGCGGCATCTGGAACTGGGAGATTTCCAGGTTAAGGAGGAGATTTAACTAACATGACGAAAGAAAGATTAAGCCGTGAGGCCATTGCCATGAGAATTGCCAGGGAGTTTTTTGATGGGGCTGTCGTGAACCTGGGCATCGGAATCCCGACCCTGTGTTCCAGCTTTGTTCCGGAGGGCATGCAAATAACCTATCATACCGAAAACGGCGCTTTAGGGTTCGGCAGAGTAGTTACCGAGGAGGAGAAAGCCCAGCATGCGGACGTAGATTTGACCAACGCTGGAGGGCAGTATGTCCATCCAAAGCCCGGGATGTGCTTTTTTAGCCATGCCGACTCCTTCGCTATGATTCGGGGAGGCCGGGTCGATATCTCAGTCCTGGGTGTGCTGGAGGTTTCAGAGAAAGGGGATCTGGCCAACTGGATGTTCCCGGGGCGGGGCGTAGGCAATATCGGGGGTGGCATGGACCTGGCTTTCAATGCCAAGCGATTGATCGGGGCCACCGAACACACTACTAAAGATAATAAGCCCAAGATTGTTAAACAATGCAGCATCCCCCTCACCGCTCCTCACTGTATGGACATGATAGTCACGGATATCGCCGTGATTAAATTTACTCCCAAGGGTCCTGTATTGAAAGAGATGGCTCCTGGTTGGACTGCCGCTGAGGTTCAGGATCTGACCGAGGCCAAGCTCATCATTGCTGAAGACTTAAAGGAAATGGAACTGTTATAGGCGATTTAGGGGTATTTTTAGAGATTTTTATCAAATTCAGGCAAAATCCTATTGACAATTGAACACAAATAGGTTAACCTAGCTACAAAAAGGAGGTGAAACCATGCAAGGATATTGTGTAAAGTGCCGAGCCAAGAAGGAAATGAAATCCGCCAAGGCGATTTCCATGAAGAATGGCAAGCCAGCAACTCAGGGCACCTGCCCGACTTGTGGTACCAAGATGTTCCGCATTGGGAAGGGATAAACAATAGACCGAGGTGTGGTGGATGAATACAGGGGCCGATATTAAATTACCGGCCCCTTTGGTTTGTGTTTCTTTCAAAATTCGCAACAGCCCTTGATAATAGCTAAAAGCAGCACCTTGGATACACTTCCGCTCTTCGGGTGTTGGCGAGGTCACTGAATTCAGAGGGGCTTATTGCTCAATCGTAAAAGGAGGGTACTCGTCACGCATCAAGCTTAAATATACTGTCACCCTCTGACTCCAGCGAATATACCCAATTACGAAATCAAACAGACCCCGGGGATACTTGCCGGTAAATAGTATTATCCAGAAGGCGATAAAGGTCACCACCGCTACCGCAATTCCGTAAAAATAAAGGATTACCCCATGCGGAATACCGGCATAAAGCCACCCGAAAAGGCCTTTAACGACCACTTGCCAGCGAGAGAGTCTCTCGGGATATTCCACTGTGACATCGGCAGGATATTTAGCCATAATATAGCCCCCTTTATCACCAAATTTTAGAATAATATACTCCATCCGACTTGGATTAGCAACAGGCCGGGGAGTGCTTTTTCAGATTTTACCTCCTATCGGAATAATATACAGGGCGCTTTCATTTTCCGGTAAGCCTATGACAGCCTCCACTAGATTGTCATCGAAAGCCCCGATAGTAACCGCTCCCAGGTTAAGCGAGGTGGCCTGCAGGACGACATTCTGGGCAGCATGGCCTACCTCAATCTGCGCATACCGGATACCTCGCTCGCCATATTTCTGAGTGGTCCGCCCGTAAACCGCCGATATAACTAAATCGATCGCTCCAGCGTTAACCGGCGCTTGGCCCAGCGCAGCTGCGCTGAGCTCCCGCCGCACATCCCGGTCTTGAAGTCGGACCAATTTATGTCCCTGCGGATAATATTTATAAATTCCGGGAGCGAGGTCCTCGACGTTTCCAGCAATCAAATATATCTCCAGAGGATAAAGGGCCCCTGCAGATGGAGCCGTCCTTCCACCGCCGGCCGAGGTGATACCCTGGGCGGCCCAGAGAAGCTGAGAAACCTGTTCCATAGTGAGAGGAGTTTGGGAGTATTCACGAATGGACCTTCTTTCGGCCAGTGTCTCTTCCAGCGAAACAAGGCCGCTCAACCTTGGTTCAGGAAGATCCACTGCCGATAAGGGCACCACGGTGGCTGCAGCCGTCGGAGGCACCTGACGGGTAGAGGGAACTCCTGAGGTAGTACAGCCCAATAAAAAACTTAAGCCTATCATCAAAATTAATAATACTCTCATACTAAGCCTCATTGTTTTAGCCCTAACATCTGCCGGGCATCCCCCGGTGTGGCTATCTCCTTACCCATTTCTCTGGCAATTTTGACTACTCTCGCCACCAGCTCGGCATTGCTTTTTGCCAGGACACCGGCTGAATAATAAATGTTATCCTCCAATCCCACTCTCGGATGCCCCCCCAGGATCATCGTCAAAGTGGCTATTGAAAGGGACTGCCGCCCAATGCCGGTAGCAAACCAGATCGAACGTGGCGGCAGAAGGTCCAGCATGGTTCGCAAGGCAAAGATGTCGGCAGGGGATCCGGAGGGTGTTCCCAGTATTAGTCCGCAATAATAAGGCTCCCGGATGAGCTCTTGTTTTATCATCCTGGAGCAGGTCTGCAACATCCCCAGGTCGAATATTTCCAATTCCGGCTTAATACCCCGCGCCAGCATTTCCTTTAATTCCCGCTCAATAAAATCTTCAGTGACCGTGTAAGGCAGCTTGCCGAAATTCAAAGACCCCAAATCTACCGAGGCTAACTCCGGATTTAAGACCAGGGGGGCCATCCTTTCCGCTTCACTGAGATTTCGACCGGGGATTCCGCTGGTAGTCAAACATTGGATGACATCGCAGCGGGACTGGATCCCTGAGAAGACCTCACGGAACAAATTGATGTCCTGATTCCCCTGCTGCGTCTGGCGATCTCTGACATGAATATGGACAATAGCAGCGCCAGCCTGATAAGCCCCCACCGCTGAATCGATGATTTCAGCCGGTGTAAGCGGAATATAAGGAGTCTGTTGGCGCGTGATGCGGCTGCCTGTGATGGCACAGGTGATAATTAATTTTTCCATTATTCCCCTCCTTCTGCCTCTTCCCCATAAACAAAAAACGAGTTATAACGGTCGGGTGTCGATAAGATGAGTCTCTCTGGAGTAAAGTCCAAATTGAAGATACGGTCCCTGATATCTTTACCTGGCAAGGGAAATAGTAAATTACGAGGTCAGCCAGAGCACATCCCCGCATAGCTGTGGATCATGCTTCCGCGATGAGAAAAGGGCAAATTGCTCCTTCTCTGGCTTCAGGATAGCTGCTTCTCCGTGGCCAGGGAAAAAGCGTACCCCATCCGGGAGTGTGAAAATTTTTTTCTTCAGAGAGCGCACTATCTGGCGAAATTCGCCCGGTCCCACCGTCCTCCCCGGGCCCCCCGGAAAGAGGGTATCTCCGGAAAGAAGATAATCTTGAATCCTGAAACACATACTGCCCGGGGTATGACCCGGGGTATAAAGCGCCTCCATTTGGATCCTGCCGACTTGAATTAATTCGCCGTCCCTGAGAAGTATTTCCGGAGGGAATGGCAGCCATTTCTGGTTATCCGCCGTATGAACAGCTAAGGGGGCGTAGATTCTTTTTCGAATTGCCGGCAGGCCCGCAATGTGGTCGATATGGCTGTGAGTCAACAATATGTATTTCAATTCCGTACCGGCCAGGTTTTTGACGATCGCCAAAGCTCCTGGAGGCACATCGATGAGAGCGCTCATCCTCGTCTGAGCACAGACAACTATATAAGCATTAGTCGCCCAGCTCCCCAGTTCTAGCCTCACGATTCTGAAGTCCTGGTTGTCGACTATGATTGGCAGTCAAGACCTCCGGCGCAAGGATACCTCCAGACTAGCACAAACCTCCAGGTTTGTATAGGATTCATCGAAAGATTGACACAACCGACCCTCCCGAGTAGACTAATCTAAGGCGGCTGCA
>JAGDMY010000113.1 GCA_017860765.1 Chloroflexota bacterium
GAAGCAGGTCCCAAGGGTCCGGCTGTTCGCCGGTTAAAGGGGAACGCGAGCTGGGTTCAGACCGTCGTGAGACAGGTCGGTCTCTATCCGTCATGGGCGCAGGAGATTTGAGAGGGGCTTTCTCTAGTACGAGAGGATCGAGAAGGACAGACCAATGGTGTGCCAGTTGTCCCGCCAGGGGCACTGCTGGGTAGCTATGTCTGGTTGTGATAAGCGCTGAAAGCATCTAAGTGCGAAGCACGCCTCAAGATTAGATCTCCCATTCTTCCGCAAGGAAAGAAGTAAGACCGCAGGTAGACTACCTGCTTAATAGGCGGCATGTGTACGCATAGTAATATGTTTAGCTAAGCCGTACTAATGGTCGAGGGCTTGACCTGATTCAGAGTTGATATTAGCAAAATAGCTCTTAGCTTTTAGCCATTAGCTTTTAGCATAAGGCTATTCCATTCACTCTAAGAAGGAATCTTTGCAGATTTGGATTCCTTCCTTTAACAAATTAATAACCGAGGTTTTTGAAAGCCTCCTGGTGATTGAAGCGAGGTGGAACCACCCGTTCCCATCCCGAACACGGAAGTGAAACTCCTCAGCGCAGACGATACTGAGGGCGCAGGCCCTTGTGGAAAATATGTCATTGCCAGGGGGCTTTTTTTATCTTTTTTTATCTTTGACGTTTGACCGTGCTTGAATTATAATAGAGACAACACGGGTATTCAGTTAGGTGACCGAGGGGTAGTATGGCAAGTAGATTTGAAAAATTTTCTGAAAGGGCCCGCAGAGTACTTACACTGGCTCAAGAAGAAGCCCAGCGTTTTAATCATAATAATATCGGACCGGAGCACATTTTACTGGGAATTATCGGCGAACCGGATGGTGTGGCCGCTAAAGTACTGGTGAACCTGGGCATTAGTTTGAATAAAGTCCGCTCCGCGGTGGAGTTCATCATCGGTCATGGAGAGGCCTCCGGCCGGGGTGAGGTGGGCCTTTCTCCGGGGGCCAAGCGGGTAATTGAGCTGGCCATTGACGAAGCCCGCTATATTGGCCATAACTATATCGGCACCGAGCACCTGCTACTGGGCCTGTTGCGCGAAGGAGAAGGCATCGCAGCGCGGGTGCTGGATAGTCTGGGTGTAACTTTGGAAAAGGTGCGCGGAGAGATTTCCAAGGTCCAGGAACAGGGCGCCTCACGCCCCAAAGCCGCATCTCGTACTCCCAGCAGGACGCCTGCCCTTGACCAGCTGGGTATTGACCTGACAGCTTCGGCCCGCTCGGGCAAGCTGGACCCGGTCATCGGCCGGTCCAAGGAAATAGAACGCATAATTCAAATTTTAAGCCGCCGGACTAAAAATAATCCAGCCCTGATCGGTGAGCCCGGGGTCGGCAAAACGGCTATCGTGGAGTTGCTGGCCCAGCGCATTGTATCAGGCGACGTACCGGAGACACTGGAAGGCAAACGTCTGATTACCCTGGACATAGGTTCACTGGTGGCCGGCACTAAATATCGTGGTGAATTTGAAGAGCGTTTGAAGAAAGTCATTGAAGAGATCAAGAACGCGGGCAACTGCATACTTTTCATCGACGAATTTCATACCATAGTCGGTGCTGGCGCCGCCGAAGGCGCAGTGGATGCCGCCAACATCTTGAAACCCTCCCTGGCAAGGGGCGAACTGCAGACAATCGGGGCCACGACGCTGGATGATTACAGAAAATATATCGAGAGAGATGCCGCCCTGGAGCGCCGGTTCCAGCCTGTGCTGGTAGCTGAGCCCTCGGTAGACGAGGCCATAGAGATACTTAAAGGCATCAAACTGCGCTACGAAGAGCATCATCATCTGGTCATTACAGAGGCTGCTCTCAAATCAGCGGTTAACCTGGCTGCCAGATATATCCCCGACCGCTTTCTGCCGGACAAGGCCATTGATCTCATTGATGAAGCCGCTTCCAGAGTTAGAATCAAGCACTGGACGGTGCCCATCGCCCTGAAAGAGGAACGCCTGAAAGAGGATAATCTGCGCAAAGACAAGGATGCTGCCCTGGCCACCCAACAATATGAATATGCAGCCGAACTGCGGGGCAAGGAACTCCAGAGCGAAGAGAAAATCAAGAAGCTCGAGGAAGACTGGCAGGCCCAGCTGGAAAAAGAGAAACCTGAAGTCAGCGAGCAGGATATCGCTGAGGTCGTAGCCATGTGGACGGGCATCCCGGTGGTGCAAATGACCAGCGACGAAAGCAAGCGCCTGCTGGGCATGGAAGACGCTTTGCACAAACGCATCATCGGTCAGGATGAAGCCATTGTGACCATTGCCAAGGCCGTGCGCAGGGCCCGTGCCGGACTTAAAGACCCCAGACATCCTATTGGGAACTTTATTTTCCTGGGTCCCACCGGTGTCGGCAAGACCGAGCTGGTCAGGGCCCTGGCTGAATTTATGTTTGGCAAAGAGGATGCCCTGATCCGCTTAGACATGTCCGAATTTATGGAGAGACATACCGTCGCCAGATTAGTGGGTGCCCCTCCTGGATATGTGGGGTATGATGAGGGTGGGCAGCTAACCGAAGCCGTGAGGCGTAAATCTTATTGCGTAATTCTTCTGGATGAAATTGAAAAAGCTCATCCGGATGTCTTTAACATTCTTCTTCAGGTCTTCGACGACGGACATCTGACAGATGCCAAGGGACGCCGGGTAGATTTTCGCAATGCTATAATCGTTATGACCAGCAACATCGGTGCCGAGACCATCCGGAAGGGCGCCAATATCGGTTTTGCCACCAAGACGGATGAGTCTAAAGCCAGAGAAGAGTCCTATGACCGGATGAAGGAGAAGCTCCTGGCCGAATTGAAGAAGAGCTTCCGGCCGGAATTCCTGAATCGTATCGATGGGGTGGTCGTATTCCACGCCCTCTCCAAGGACCACATCCGCAAGATAGTCGACCTGATGCTGGCCTCGGTCACCAAGCAGTTGGCGGAAAAAGGCGTTAAACTCGAGGTCACAGACGGCGCTAAGGACTTTCTGGGTGAAAAGGGCTACGATGAGGTCTTCGGAGCCAGACCTCTCAGGAGGGTAATTCAGGACAGGCTCGAGGACAAGCTTTCGGAAGAGCTGCTGCGAGGCAAATTCCAATTCGGTGACACCGTGGTGGTGGACGTCGAAGAGAATGAAATTGTCCTGCGGCCGTTGGCCGGGAGCCTGGCTTCCCCATCCAAGTAGGAGCCAAATTTGCGGGAATAGTGAAAGGGCGGTAAAAAACACCGCCCTTTTTCGTTGGGAACCGTCCCATAAGATGGTGATGAAGCTGTATATTTATGTTATATAATAAAGGGACAACCAAACCGGTAAAATTGGCAATTATCAAAAAGGAGCAATGTCATGGCCAGGGAAGTCATCGAAGTCCCCATGCCCGGTAAAATTCTCTCAATCAAAGTCAAGGTTGGCGACGCTGTAAAAGAGGATGATGAGATAATTATTCTGGAAGCCATGAAGATGGAGAATCCCATCGTAGCGCCCGTTGCCGGAAAAATCGCCGAAATAAGGGTGAACCTCAATCAAGCCGTGGAAACTGGCCAGGTAATCGCCGTAATTGAGTATTAGCTCGGGGGATAATCCCCTGGCTTTTAACCATTGAGGTGCAGGTATGATAGTCTTGAGAGCTTTTATATATGCAGTAGCTGTGTTTGCTATGCTGGCGGTGATATCTCTGATTGTCGCCGGAATCATGAGGCTTTTATTTTCCATCGTCCACAGGGGGGAAAAGAGGTCCGGACCTGAGAATAAACCCGAAGCCAAGTCAGCAGCCTGAAAGCCAGAAGGAAAGCTAAAAATGAGTATTCCGATATGGGAAATGTTTCAGGGTATTTATACCCTCTTCCAGACAGAGCCGGCTATCGCTATAGCCAGAATCGGTCTGATAATAGCAGGGGCGGCTTTCGTTTATTTCGGTTTCAAAGGTGTTCTGGAAGGTCTGATCATGATCCCCATGGGTATCGCTATGATTGGCGTCAACGCCGGGACCATGGTACTCCAGGCCGGCCAGATGGGCAATCTATTTGTAGACCCCCTGATTTCCGATAATAATACGCTGGTGAGCTTTCTCCAGATTAATTTTCTGCAGCCACTCTTCAATTTTGCCTTCAGCAACGGTCTTATCCCCTGCCTGATATTCATGGGCATAGGTGCCATTACGGATATTGATTTTATGATGGCTAAGCCCCTTCCTTCATTGCTGCTGGCGGTAGCCGCCGAATTCGGCACCGTCTTTACATTCCCCATAGCCATAGCCTGGGGGTTGAGCCCCGGTCAAGCCGCTTCAATATCGATTGTGGGCGGAGCGGATGGTCCCATGGTCCTCTTTACCTCTTTGACGCTGGCCAAAGAGCTATTCGTTCCCATTGCAGTTATTGCCTATATGTATCTGGCCCTGGCCTATGTGGGATACCCTTACATTATTAAGGGTCTGGTCCCCAAAAAAGTCCAGGGTACTCCTATGGATTTGGGTTCCATCCCCAGGGTCAATCGAACCGAGAAGCTGGTCTTCACCATTGTGGCCACGGCTGTCCTGTGTATCCTTTTCCCCGTAGCCGCTCCCCTTTTCGCCTCCTTCTTCATCGGGGTAGCCATCAAAGAGGGTAATGTCCCCAAGCACCTGGAGTTCCTTTCCGGTCCACTGCTGTATGGATCGACTTTCTTCCTGGGATTTGTTTTGGGAGCCCTGCTGACTGCGGATACCATTCTTAGCGGACAGGTCTGGAAGCTGCTGATCCTGGGATGCCTGTCTTTGGTGCTCTCAGGATTGGGTGGCCTGGCGGGAGGCCTCATAGCCTATAAAATAAGCAAAGGGAAGATTAATCCGCTGATAGGCATTGCGGCCGTATCATGTGTGCCTTCAACGGCCAAAATTGCCCAGAAATGCGCCTTCCAGGCCAACAAAAAAGCCATGATTCTGCCTTTTGCCATGGGCCCTAATGTAGCCGGTGTTATCACCACCGCCATTGTAGCCGGATTATTTATGACTTCCATTCCCATGGTGAGCAAACTGATAACCGGATGAGCAACAGACTGATATTCTGGGTAGCCGGGGCGGTCTTAATAATCATCGGCCTGGTGATGGTGAGAGTCCTGTCAGGTATGTATTCTGATCGGCCGGTAACGCAGCTGGTGGTCTATATCGTTGGGGTTATTCTGGCGCTAGGCGGCCTCGGCGTAATACTGGCGGGAATTAGAAGAAGATAGCAGACGGGAGCTGGCACAGGGAATGATGAGCCTCCAGCTTCTAAGGATTTTGACCGGTTTTGCTATCGTCGATCTTCCTGGCGTTCCTCCGGGTCCTCAGGCGCAACCAGACAAAGACCAGGATCAGAATGATCACGGCCACTAATATAGGCAGATCGAAAGGCCGCATCGCCGTCCGGAGTTCTTCCCAGTTTTGCCCCAGCACGTAGCCACCATAGGCTAAGGGTGCCGACCAGATGAAAGAACCCACAAAAGCGTAGAAAGAGAACTTGGCCAGCGGCATCCGGGCGATCCCGGCTGGCAAACTGATAAAGGTCCTTACCCCGGG
>JAGDMY010000114.1 GCA_017860765.1 Chloroflexota bacterium
CGAAGAGATTCGTTAAATCATCAGCAGGCGATTTTGACGCCGGGTTTAGAGCCCCCCTGGTCGGCGAACATAATCTGGAAGTCTACTCTGAGATCGGATTATCAAATCAGGACCTGGTAAATTTGAAGCAGGCGGATGTGATCTGAGAGGAGTCTGATGTTGCCTATGGACCGGAACCAGGGCATTTTTAAAGGAGTTACCATCACCTCGTTCTCCTGGGCGGTGGTCGGTCCTCTCACGATGAAATATTTCGCGGATTACGGCGCCACTGTCATCCGGGTAGAGACGAACAGGCGGCCGTGCACACTGCGGATTTCAACCCCCTACAAGGACGGAAAGCCAGGCCTTAACCGCAGTGGCTATTTCAATCATTTTAGCAGCAATATTCTCAGCCTGGCCCTTAATATGGAACATCCCCGGGCCCAGGAAGTAATCAGGATGCTGGTCCTTAAATCAGATGTAGTGATGGAAAATTTTACCCCGGGTGTCATCGAAAAATGGGGCCTGGACTATGAAAAGCTTAAAAGCCTTAAACCGGACATCATTATGCTCAGACAAAGCGGGTTCGGATCGCAGGGTCCCAATTCACGGCAGCCGGCCTTCGGTATGATACTGGCCGCTATGGCGGGTATTCCCAACTTCATCGGCTGGCCGGACCGGGGGCCACTTCCTATCGGCGTATCGGCTTATACGGACTGCATTTCACCGCGCTTTGCGGCGGCCTCGCTCATCGCGGCCCTGGACTATCGGCGCAAGACCGGCCGCGGACAGCTGCTGGATATCTCGCAGTTTGAAACTGCCCTTAGTTTTATTTTACCAGCTATCCTCGACTATCAGGCCAACGGAAGTGAACCTGTCCACCAGGGGAATTCCGGTCCCGGCGCCGCACCCCATGGCGTCTATCCTTGCCGGGGCCAGGACACCTGGTGCGCCATCGCCGCCTCAGATGATAAACAGTGGACAGCCCTATGCCGGGAGATGGGCCGGCCGGACCTGGCCGATGATCCTAGGTTTTGCACCTTTTTAAAGAGGAAAAAGAACGCTGAAGATCTTGACTGCATTCTCGGAGAGTGGACGGCCCGGTTCACCTCTGAAGAGGTTATGTTGCGCCTGCAAGCGGCCGGGGTGCCAGCGGGCATGGTAAAGAATATCGCCGAAGTCTATATCGACCCTCAGCTGAGGCAGCGAAATTTGTTCTGGAATATCCCCCACCCTGAGATGGGAAACTTTACTCATCTCGGGGCGGGATTCACTTTATCAAAAACGCCCGCTCAAGCTTTTAGCCCCAGCCCTGGACTAGGGGAGCATACCGAGTATATTCTGACCAAATTGCTGGGAATGAAAGATGAGGAATTTGCTGAGCTGGCAGGAACGGGCCTGTTTGAATAAGGAGGAAAAGATGCTGCTGAAAGATAGGGTAGCTATCGTAACCGGAAGCTCTATGGGCATCGGTAAGGGCATTGCCCTCAAATTTGCCGCTGAAGGGTCCTCCCTGGTCCTGGTGGATATTTCTGAAAGCGAAGGCCAGAAAACCGCCCAGGAAATTATCCGCCTCGGCGGAAAAGGTATTTTTATTAAGTGCGATGTAACCCGGAATTCTCAAGTCCAGGCCATGGTAGGCCAGGCTCTCGAGAAATTTAATCATATCGATATCCTGGTCAACTGTGCCGGAGGAGTGCCCGGGCTGGGAGCTGAGACGATTGATGATGTCGACGAAGAAGCCTGGGACAGGATTGTGGACCTTAATCTGAAAAGCGTTTACCTGTGCTGCAAGGCCGTCATACCCCATCTGCGGCAGCGCCGCTATGGCAGAATTATCAATATCTCATCCATGGGAGCCATTCACCCGCCAGCCTCCCTGGTGCACTATCATTCCGCCAAGGCCGGGGTGCTGGGTCTTACCGTCAATCTGGCCCTGGAACTGGCCCGCTATAATGTGACCGTCAACGCTATCCTGCCAGGACCCATCCTCACCCCTTTCTGGGAGCCGGTCACTAAGGGGATTGCGGACAAAGAGGCCTTTTTCGCCGAGGTGGCCCGACGTGAGGTGCCGATGCAGAGGATGGGCACCCCTGAGGATGTTGCCGGGACTGCCTTATTCCTGGCCTCCGACCTTTCTGCTTACATTACCGGAGAGTCGATTTTTGTCGGTGGCGGCTTGCCTTTACCGGTCAAAGCGTGAGGCTGGCGATAGGCTCAAAGGAGGAGATGATGCTATTAAAGGACAGGGGTGTGACCGGTCAGGTTCTGACGGTTGCCGGAGGCCAACCTCTGCCAGTCTTAAAAGGAGACAACCGATGAAGCGTATTGGGGTCGATATAGGCGGGACCTTCACCGATATCATGATAGTGGACGATTTGACGCTGCAGACGATGTCCGAGAAAGTGCGCACTACACCCGGGGATATCAGCCAGGGCGTAATAGATGCCGTCCGTAAAAGTAAAGTCGATATGTCTGAAGTGATCCTTTTTATCCATGGGACCACCGCCGGCATTAATACTGTGGTCCAGGGGAAGGGGTCCCGGGTAGGACTGATCACCACCAGGGGCTTCATCGACGTTCTGGAAATGGCCCGGGGAGACCGCAAAGAGCTGTATGACTATATGTGGAAAAAACCCCAACCCCTGGTGCCCAGGTACCTTCGCCTGGCGGTAAGCGAGAGGACCAGTTTCCAGGGAGAAATCATAGAGAAACTGGATGAGACTGAAACCCGGGAAGTGATCGGGAAACTCAAACAAAACGGAGCCGAAGCCGTGGCCGTCTGCCTTTTGCATTCCTACGCCAACCCTGCTCATGAGCTGAGAGTGGGAGAGCTGGTTAAAGAGGTCTGGCCGGAAGCTCCGCTATCCCTCAGCCACCTGGTAGCCCGTGAAATCCGGGAATATGAGCGCATGAGCACTACGGTTATCAATGCCTATATTGAGCAAGCCATAATTCATTATATTGATCACCTGAACGGGGAACTCCGGGGAGCCGGGTTTAAAGGTCAGCTTTTAATCCTGGGCCCGGCCGGAGTGCTGGGAGTTGAGGCGATCAAGCAAAAAACCATCCATAGCCTCTCCTCCGGACCAACGGGCGGTGCGGCCGGGGCAGCCCACCTGGCAGCCTTATGCGGAGTCAAGGATGTAGTCAGCATGGATGTCGGCGGGACGACCTTTGATGTCTCCATCACTAAAGAGGGGCTGAATCTGGTCAAGCACCAGACAGAACTGATGGGTTATCCGCTGCTTATGGCAGGCACGGATATCCATTCCATTGGCGCCGGCGGCGGGAGCATCGCCAGAGTTGACCAGGCCGGACTCCTTACCGTAGGGCCGGAAAGCGCCGGCGCTAAACCCGGGCCTATGGCTTATGATATGGGTGGGGCGGAGCCGACAGTCACAGACGCCGCGCTGGTTAATGGACTGATTGACCCTGGCTATTTCGCCGGCGGCTCCATCCAGCTTAACGCCAGCCTGGCTGTGAAGGGGGTCAGCACCATTGCAGAGAAGCTGGGGCTGGGCTTAAATAAAGCTGCTGAAGGTATTCTGACGGTTGCGGCTCATAATATGACTAACGCCACCTCGGAAATACTGGTGGGGCAGGGCTTCGACCCGCGGGACTTCGTTCTAATGTCTTTCGGCGGAGGCGGCGGCATCTTTGCCGCCTATATCGCTAAGGGCCTTTCCATCCCGCGCATCATTATCCCCACCGGTCCAGGGGTATTCTGCGCCAGAGGTATACTGACCATGAACCTGGTCCACACCTATGCCTGGGCTTTTCAAAAGGACCTGGACCAGTTCGACCTGGGCGAGATTGAGGATATCTACCGGGAAATGGAAAGATCCGCTTCTAAGACTCTGGCGGAGGAAGGCATGACGCCGGAGACTATGGAATTTTTGCGTTCTCTGGATATTTTCTATGAAGGACAGAGGTATTATATAGAGACTCCTGTTCCTGGCGGAAGGTTAAAAGAAGACAGCCAGGTCAAGGAAAAAATCTCGGCCTCATTTAAGCAACTATATAACCAGCGGTATGGCCACCTTATCGAAGCCCCGTTGAGGACCATCAATGTCAGGTTAAAAGCCATCGGCAAGCTGAAAGGAATTCCCGTACCGGAGATAGAACACGGAGATAAAATACCCCCTGGCGCCTTGAAAAAGAGAAGAAAAATATTTCTGGAAGGGCAATCGATCGATGTTGCAGTGTACGAGAGGGACGCTCTGCTCTGGGGGAATACTATTCAGGGCCCGGCCATAGTCGAGGAACCCTTCCATGTCACCATCCTGATGCCCGGCCAGGAACTCCAGGTTGATAATATTGGGAACTTGATTATCCAGAAAGGGGGTAATTAGATGGCTCAAGCAGACCCGATTACCTTTGCCGTGGTACGCAATAAGTTTATCTCCATCGCCAACGGAATGCAGGAGATCGGTTTCCGGACAGGTGTGACTACTTTCATGTATGAAATTATGGACTGCTCATTTTCCATCCTGGACTCGGATGCTGGTGTTATTGCTCAATCCCATGGAATGCTGCTCTTTCTGGGCAGCCTGGGTCCGGCGGTGAAAAACTGTCTGGACGCAGTAGGCCAGGAAAATATCCAATCCGGGGATGTCATTGTTTCGACGGTCCCGGATATTACCGGTTCCCATACTTCGGATGCTGTGGTCTTTACACCCATTGTTTTCCACGGCCAGACCTTCGGCTACGCCGCCACCAAAGCGCATTGGCTGGACCTGGGTGCTAAAAGCACTTATCCCACAGATGCTGAGAGTATCTACCAGGAGGGCCTGCGTATTCCGCCTTTGAGGCTATACCGGGCGGGCGAGCTTCAGAAAGACGTCTGGGCGATTATCAAGACCAACTCCCGGGCACCGGACCTGGTCTGGGGCGATATGCAGGCCCAGGTCGCTGGCTGCCGCTATGCCGAAAGCCAGGTAACGGACCTCCTGGGAAAATATGGATTTGACACGGTGAAAGAAATCATCAGTGAAATGTACAATTACAGTGAAAAAATAACCCGCCTGGCGATTGATAAAATCCCGGAAGGCACCTGGACAGCCGAGGACTATATCGATAATAATGGCATTGATTTAAACAAACCGATCCTCACCAAACTCAGTGTGACCGTTAAGGGCAGCGATATTACGCTGGACTTATCCGGCTCGGACCCAGAGCAGCCCGGCCCCACCAACGGGCTCTGGGTAACCACTCTGTCAGCGGCGAGATCGGCGGTCAAGGCTATCACCAATCCCAAGTTCCCCGCCAACGAGGGATTCAACAGGCCCGTCAAGGTCATCGCGCCCAGAGGCAGTGTGTATAATGCCAGCCCGACGGTGCCTTCATTCTTATGCGGGAATGTAGCCCAGACGATTCTCGAGCTGGTCAATCGGGCACTGTACAGGGTCTTGCCGGAGAGAATACCGGCCTGCTCGGGCGGCGATGTCGTGGGCAATGGGTTTTTCGGCACCGGTCAGGGACCCGGAAAATACTGGGGTACCATCACCCCCAGCATCATCGGGCATGGGGCCGATTTCCGTTCGGATGGC
>JAGDMY010000115.1 GCA_017860765.1 Chloroflexota bacterium
TTGCATGAACCCCCGGAATAGCCCAGGGCCAGGGGATAACCATCATAGAAGGCTGCAGCTTCAATCTTGGAGACTAACTCCAGCATCTTTATCTGCAGGGGGCGAATGGCTTTGTCAATATCGGCGCCGACGAAGGATTCCCGGGGCAGTTCAATCCATAAAAAAATGGCGAACCGGTACTCGGCGATTATTTTCGTGGTTTGGTCTACACTCATGGCATAGGGTGGGCAGTTAGCACAGGTTCCATAGACACTGCATTTGGGGTAAGTGCATTTGGCCACTACCCGGTACTGAACTGGCACAATATCGGATTTAATGATTTTGGCCCCGGCGGCTCCCAGTTCAAGAGCCATTAATCTAAATTTCTCGAGATCTTTTTGAAGCATGTTATCCGGGACGTGTTCCACAACCTTTCTGGGAATCACTCTCCTGCCGGCGTCAACCATGTGATCTACTCCTCGATTTCTATTAGCGGCTCCTTGCGGGGCCTTATTTTCCGATTTAAAAACCCCCAAAAGTTTATTTTGGAAGTCTTTGGCTAATAAGAATATACTTAAATTTCCGTGAAGTCAACCTGTCAGCTGTGACATGTCAGCTGTGACAGTGTCCGCTGTGACACCCGCCGGAACTAGTTGCTTCTTTTTAGGCAGAAGTCTAGGATGTTTATAATGGGAAATAAATTGAGGCTGTCATTGATCAACGAATCTATGGCTTTCCCAGATCTTAAATATACCATTTTGGATTTGATTGCAGAGAATGATAAGGTGGTAGCTAGATATCAATTCACAGGCACAAATACGGGTTCTTTTATGAATATGCCGCCTTCTGGAAAGCGAATCAGCGTGGAAGGGATTGGTATTTTTCGTGTAGCTCAAGGGAAAATAGTGGAAGCCTGGTTTGCATCAGATGAATTGGGCTTCATGAAACAGATAGGAGCTATCCCCAAGTAGGAGATTTGAAGACTTTCTCAAAAGAGCTTTACCTTTTGAACAAAATGGTGGTACTGTACTGCAGACAGAACCATGACGTTTGAACTGGCGTTTAGTTTATAGTCCCCAAGCGATATGGATGTATCGCTTTTTCTGACAGTTTCTTTTTACATTTATATTCAGGAATTTTTAACTTCCAAGAAGGCATATAATTAAATATGGAATGCTTACAAGGAGGTGTAGCCATGAGTAAACAAGCATGGGAAGCTGGCGGTAAAAAGAAGCCCAAAAATCAAACAAATTCGCAATCATCAGGCGTGTTAGTTAAGTTATTCTCGAATACCATAGGATTTTATGTCGCTTTAGCGATCTATTATCCATTCAGCTGGCTGTTTGAACATCCTCAAAAGCTGGTTGGACCCTACGTCAAAAAGGGGCAGGTAGTGGCTGACCTGGGGTGTGGCTTAGGTAACTATACACTGGCTTTAGCTGAAAGTGTGGGACCTGAGGGCAAGGTATACGCCGTTGACCTGGATGAAAAGTGTATCCGGGCAGTAGAGAAAAAGGTAAAAAAAGCCGGTTACCGCAACATCGAAATGCACCTTTCATCAGCCTCTGATCTAGGCTTCATGAAAGATAAGTCGGTGGATTTTATTCTTGCTAACGGCCTACTCTGATCTATGGCTTCTGACAGACAGTTGTTTGTCAAGGAAGTGAAGCGTATCCTCAAGCCAACAGGACAGGCGTACCTCAGTCTCGGTGCTGGTTCTCCCTGGGGTTTTGTAGACCAAACTGAATGGGAGCAAATAATCGCCGGGTTTAATATTGCAAAGGGGGGCAGTTACAAGGGAAAGTGGGCTGTTGTAGAGCTAAAACAAGACTGACCAACCAGTCCGTGTATACCTTCTGCCAATTTCTGGATACGAAAGTTTACTTAGTGAACAGTGGGCCATGCTGTTCAATCTCAAGAACCTTTTCACCGTCTTTCAAGCTTGCAGGGAGATAGTTTGTCAAACAAAGAAGGAATAAGCCTTAAATACCTCTGTGCCAATAATTATGCACATATGGTGACCATTGATAAAAACCCCAAGGCAGCTTATTATATACTAAAAATGAAGAATCCGTTTACATCACTGATATCCATTATTGGCGGCAATCGATGAATATCGATGTAATCTAAGAAAAATACAAATATTTAGCGAGGTTGGTGTATGAAGATTGGTTTTATCGGTTTAGGCAAGATGGGCAGCGGGATGGCCAGCAACATCCTCAAAGCCGGCTATGCGCTTATGGTCAATGACCTGCGTCTTGAAGCTGCCAACCAGCTTATCGAAAAAGGCGCGGTCTGGGCGGAGACCCCTAAAGTGCTGGCCCGGCAATGCGAAATAATTTGCTCTTCTCTGCCAGGGCCCAAAGAGGTAGAAGAGATATGTCTCGGCAGAAATGGTTTGATAGAGGGCCTCCGACCGGGTACGGTGTATATAGACCTTTCCACCAATTCACCAACTCTGGTGCGGAGCATTTATGCCACCTTTAAAGAAAAGGAAGCAGACGTGTTAGATTCACCGGTAAGCGGCGGGCCGGAAGGGGCCAGGTCCGGAAAACTGGTCATAATGGTGGGTGGCGATGAAGCGGTATTTCAAAAATGCAAACCGGTCTTGAGTGCCATAGGCCAGAACGTGGTCTATACCGGAAAAATAGGCAGCGGGAGCCTATGTAAGCTGATGCACAATGCCATCATATTCGGAATCAACGGCATTGTTGCAGAGTGTCTCACCGCCGGGGTCAAGGCAGGGGTGGAGCCTAAAGCCCTGTGGCAGGCCATTGTGGGAGGCGCAGCAGGCAGAGGCCTGGTATTTTCTTCGGTGCTGCCGTCAGCTTACCTGGAAGGGCAATTCGATCCTCCTCACTTCGCACTGAACCTGGCCTTTAAAGATTTAAACCTGGCGACCTCGGTGGGGCGGGATTTCAATGTTCCGATGCCCCTCGCTGAAATGGTCCGCCAGGATATGATAACGGCCATCAATCAGGGTTTGGGCGGCAAGGATTTTACGGCGGCTTTGCTCATTCAAGAAGAGCGGGCGGGAGGCGTCAAGGTGCGCATTCCCGGTGTGGGGGGTTAACCCATAACCCCTGCTCTGGCCGGGATTTCCAGCTACATGCTGGCTTTAAAGGCCACGGGCAGCTCGGTAGTAATGCTGCCGTCAATGAGGTGTTGGGCGATCTCTTCGTCGCTCATTTTCAGCAGTTCTTTATAGACATATTCATTGTGCTCACCCAGGCAGGGGGAAGGCCTTTTTACCTGCCGGGGGGTCCTGGAAAGAATAAAGCAGGAATGGGCTTCATATTTTTGCTCTCCCATCACCGGATGCTGGAGGGGCACAAAATAGTTGCGGCTGGCAAGCTGGGGATCGCCGTAGACATCCACCGGTTTCTCAACCTTGTGAGCGGGAACTCCGAATTGCTGCAGGATAATTTCGGCCTCCTCCGCAGTGCGGCCTATTGTCCACTCAGTGACCAGCTTTTCCAGTGATTCTTCGTTTTGTTTTCGATTTGCCAGGGTAGCATAGTCCGCCTGTACGCAGAGGGAGGGGTTGTCAATCGCCTGGCAGAAGCTTTGCCACTGATTTTCATTCAACACCGCTATAGCTACCCAGTTATCATTGCCCCGGCACTGGAAGACCCCATGGGGCGCAGCATTGGCCAGTCGATTTCCATTTCTTGACATAATATTGCCATTAATCTGGTAGTCCATAAGTGGCGAGGCCAGAAAATGCAGGGAAGTTTCAAATTGTGACTGCTCTATCCATTGTCCCTGACCGGTTTGACGCCGATAGATCAGAGCGGCCAGAATAGCTAAAATATCAAAGCGGGGGCAAATAAAATCAGTGTAGGCGCCCTGGGGAGCCGCCTGCATTTTATCCGGCCAACCGCTGATTTCACTAAAACCGGAGAGATTGACCGCGTTCATTCCGAAGCCGGAATAGCTGGAGTGAGGCCCTCCACCTCCCTGCATGCTGGTGCTGAGATATATAATTTCCGGTTTAACTTTCCGAATGTCTTCATAACCTATGCCCAGTTTGGCCATCGTCCCCGGTGAAAAAGACTCAGTAATAATATCAGCCCACAGGAGAAGTTTCCAGACCAGTTTTTTACCGTTGGGGTGCTGCAGATCGATAGTCACGCAGTATTTATTCGGGTTAAACCGACCGTACATCATGCTGCTATCGGGATTGGGGGTTTTAGTAGCGAAGGGGCTGCTTCCCCTGAGGGGGTCAAGCCGGCTATGGGTTTCAACCTTGACCACGGTGGCGCCATGTTCAGCCAGATAGGTTGAAGTCAGCGGCCCAACTCCTGCCCAGGAAAATTCGACGACCTTAATCCCCTCAAAGATTTGATTTGCCATGTTTGGTCCTTGTTTTTAGATTATCCTTTTTTCTCTCAAGGAAGCGAGTTCCGGCTGGCTCAGACCCAGCTCGCCGGAATATATATCGGGGTTGTGTTCACCAATGAGCGGGGCCCGCCTCCGGTAGATAATGGGCGTTTCACTCAACCGGACCGACGGGCCGCAATATGTCAGAGCAGCATTGAACTCGGGATGTTCGACCTTTCGCCAATAAACCCTGGCCTCAAGCTGGCGGTCTTCGGTGATATCTTTGGTATTATTAACCGGGGCGATGAAAATTCCTCTCTTAATCGAACCTTCAACTAATAACTCTGCTTTAGTCTTGGTCAGGGTAAATTTTTCGATAGCCTTCTCTGCTCTGTCAGCGATCTCCTGACCCATGGTGGCCGCATTATAGTCCACCCTCCAGTCCAGCTTCTGGAGCCACTCTGGCGCCAGACCTTCTTCCTGCATCCAGAGCACCAGCTTTTTCGAGGATGTCACGAAGGGTTCGTTCCCGCCCTGGACCAGGATCATAGCGTAGCCATCCCGGCATTTGAAATAGATGGGCTGTCTGACTCCGGTGGAAGCAACATACATATTGCCACCATTGCGGTGGAATTCCACCTTGGCGACATCCCACATCTGCAAAACATGCAGGGTGGGGGCGACCGAGCATTCCTGCAGGGAGACATCTACCTGTTGACCCAGGCCGGTATTTAAGCGGTACCACATCGCCGCCATGGCACCGATAGCCGCCTCCGCCCCGCCGAAAAAACCAGCCTGGGGAAAGCTGATCCAGACCGGGGCCCGCTCTGGATTACCACAGGTGTAGAGATATCCACCGCTGGCCCAGGCAGTAAGGTCACTGCCCTTATAGGACAACTTGGGGCCTTTCTGGCCAAAAGGTGTGATTGAGGCGTAGATAATATCCGGTTTTAATTCACACAGATCGGAGTAACCCAGTTTCAAGGCGCCTAGGTATCCCGTTTCAAATGACTCCAGGATAACATCGGCAGCCGCGGCTAACTTTTTAAAGAGGGCCTGGCCCTCAACCGTAGCCAGGTCCAGGGTGATCCCTCTTTTATTGGCGTTGTAGGCAAACCAGAAAAGGCTTTTCTGCGGATCGGCGATATTATGATAATACGGGGCGATGCGC
>JAGDMY010000116.1 GCA_017860765.1 Chloroflexota bacterium
TGATAAAGCTGGACTTCACCCAGGGCGGCTTCGATCCGTTCCAGCTGTCTGGGATGGGTAATTTCTACCTGACAGATATTCAAATGCTTAATGCCGATCTCCTGTATTATGGGCAGCATCTCGAACAGCTTTTCCCTGTGGGGAGGCCAGGCGGGGGTTTCTACCGTGACGGTAGGGAGGTGCCGGACTGCCAGCCTCATATTCTCGTAAACTCCGGATGAGAAGCCAGTGGCCCCCGGATGAATTCTCACCTCATCGAACCCCATTTCTTTCAGACGCAAAATATTGTCCAGGTTCAGAAGGGTGCCGTTGGTATAAATTTTAGCCCAGCCTCTGGTCCCCATCAGGGGATCAACTACCGATCGCAAGAATTGCATTAAATCTTCCATGACCGGCAGATAGAGCAAAGGCTCACATACCCCGGAAAATTCGTAGTACTGCATTTTGCAGTCGGTGGTGATTCTAAGCCTCTCTGCCAAGAGGTCTCTTTTGAAAGCCTCTTTCCAGGCATTGCTGATCTTCCATGCCCGCGGCAAAAGCAGTTCCTGGCGGACCTCGATATCCGGTAAACCCAGGTCCCTGCCCAGCATGAAGCTGCCAAAAAAGGCATCTGAATAAAAACACCCGTAGCAACCCGGAGAGATTTCCTTACCTGTGTAAGCGCAGCTGCCGTGGCACTGATATTTCAGCCCTTTGAGCGCCGCCTGCCGGTCGATTTTCCTGCGGTAGGCCTCCTGGATGGGGATAATTTTAATCACCGGCTCAGTCCTCGAGATAAAGCAGCCTGGCCGGATTCTTTTGGATCATGGTCCGGATATCTTCCCTGCTGATGCCATAATGCAGCATGCCGCGGATAAAGAGCCGGAAACCTTCTACCGGATTGCATACCAGGACCTGACCGAAATCAGTATTGCAGATGATGTGCTCGGGGCCTATTTCCTGGATATATTTGAGGGGGTCATTGGGATTGGCGATTGGCCAGATTATGCTGGGCATCCACTTATTGCCATTGACCTCCAGGTAAGCACCCAATCTGACTAATTCCCGGGCCTGCTGAAGGCTGCCTGCCATGCCATCGCTGAAGGAACTGCCACCGGCATGGGTAACCAGCACCCTGGCTCCCACTTCATGACAATATTTTACAATGGGCAGTACCAGGTCCGGACTCTTATGCCCGGTCATGATGGCTATTTTGTTCTCTGATGCGATATGGATGCACTCCTTGACTTCCGGCGTCAACTCACCATCGGCACCGACGATATCCAGCTTCGGACCGGCCTGAACACCTCCGGTGAAGGTATAGAAATACAGGGCACCGAGGTTGGGGTATTTTCTTACCAGCCGCACCTGGTCGGGGTGGTGGCTCCAGGCCAGGATATGGGTGCCGTAAACCTGGCAGGCCTGCTTCAGCTCCCCCCTGCGCACCAGGTCTTCGACCACCCGCTGGGCAGCCCAGGCTTGCCCTACATTGGTAAAAAAATGGTCCTTGCAGACCACGGCCCTCATCCCGGCTTTGGACGCTTCAATGGCCAGTTCGATGATATCCATTGAGCGAGGCACGTAGTCCGGATAGATATGCAGATGACTGTCTATGGCGCCTTCCAGCAGCTCGTCTTCCATACCGGCATAGATATCATATTGCTGCTCATAGGCATAGTGCCCCAGGGCGTGAGACTCCCTGCGCCGGCGGTATTCCTGGATTTCCCCATAGGTGGTGGGTCGGTTATGAGGGTCATCCGTGCTGAAATACTTTTTCCAGGCCTGCATTATCTCTTTCGGCGCCGTAAAATAATCCTCATGGGCATCCGGCTCAAAACCTTTGGGATTAAAACCTTTTCCTTCCATATCTGTGGCCCTCGACTTTAAAAATAATATTAACGACTAATTTGTTACGCTCAATGCTCAGGAAGAGGCCGCTTGAACTCAGGATGATCTCTAATAAACCCGGTCTGCGGAAGACCCGGACCTAGTCCGGACTGGATTATTGATCGTGAGCTGGATGAGTTAGTAATTGACCTTGTCCAGCCCTTTGAGGTTGAGCATCACTCTTACCTCATCCGGCGTTGCCGGCAGGATGCTCATCTCTCTGGCTATGCTGATTACCCGCTCAACCTGTTCGGCACTGCTGCGTGCTAATCTCCCGTAGCCGGCATATAAACTATCTTCGAGGCCGACTCTCACATGGCCTCCCAGGGCCAAAGCGGTCGCACCCAGCGGTATCTGATCCTTGCCTACCGCCGCCACCGACCAGGTAAAGTTGCCAAGCACCTCGCGAGCCCGTTCATAGACAAATACCAGGGTGCCCACGGTAGCCGGCATACCGCTCAGGGCTCCCATGACAAATTGCAGATGGATCGGAGTGCTGATATAGTTCCGGTCTACCATGAACTTGACGGCGCTGATCTGGCCGATATCCCAGATTTCTATTTCCGGTCGGGTATCGTTCTCCTTGCAGGCCTGGCTGTATTCCCGCATCATCTTGTAGGTGTTTTCAAAGATGAAGCCCTCGCGCGACAAGAAAGCCCGTTCCCAATCATATTTAATCTTGTCCTTCATCCGCTCATAGACCTGTATCGCAGTGCCGCTCAGCGATCCGCAATTCAGGGTCGCCATCTCCGGCTTGAACTCCGGGACAACCTTGATTCTTTCTTCGGGAGTGCCAGCGCCCCCGGTCGTGATATTGATTATCACGTTGCATCTCTTTTTGATGTCGGTCACAATTTCGCGGAATATGGGCAGGCTGGGGGTCGGTTCACCGGTCTCATGTTTACGGGCATGAATGTGGACTATGGCGGCCCCCGCCTCATAGGCTTTAACCGCGTCATCGGCGATTTGCTGCGGCGTGAGCGGCAGAAATTCCGACATGACAGGGGTTGCCCCCTGCCCGGTGATAGCCGCAGTAAAGATGGCTTTGCGTAAGATCTTCTCTTCGGCCCGTAAAGTGAACTGTTGATTCATTTTTGCATTCCTTTTTTCTCGTTATCCCGGTTCGTTCCCCGCAATAAGAACACTCACTGTGGCAGCGCCCGGCTCTCCACCCTGATTATGCGTCAGGCCCAGACGAGCATTTTTCACCTGGCGGGGCCCGGCCTTGCCTTGCAGCTGCTTATAGACCTCGTACATCATGCGAATTCCGGTAGCGCCAATGGGGTGTCCGAAACATTTCAGTCCGCCGTCTGTATTGACCGGCAAGGCCCCTTCCAGGGCGAAAGTGCCGGCTTCGAGGTCATCTTTGACCTTGCCCCGCGGACTGAATTGCAGATCTTCCATGATGGTCAATTCGGTGATGCCGAAGCAATCGTGCACTTCGGCGATATTGATTTCCTTGCGCGGGTCTTGAACGCCGGCCTCTTTATAGGCCGCTATGCCGCAGCGATAAGTCTCCTCAACGTGGGCAAAGTCATATTTTTGATGCATCCAGCCCTCGCGCGGCCCCTGGCAAATCTGTAAAGATTTAATATAAATGGGGTCGGCTCTGAATTTCCGGGCCAGGTCAGCCCGGGTGATGATGGCCGCAGCTGCCCCATCACTGACGCCGCAGCAGTCGTATAAACCCAGCGGATAGGCAATCATGGGGGCTTTGATAGCCTGCTCCATGGTAATTTCGCGCTGAAAATGCGCTTTGGGATTGAGCGAACCGTTATGATGGTTCTTGACGGCGATGCGGGCCAGGAGCTTCTTGCCTTCCTCATGGCTCAAACCGTATTTGGCGAAATAGCCGGTAGCCATCATGGCGAAAACGGCGGCCGGAGTTTGCGTGGTCAGCCGATAGCTCCAGGTGGCGATTGGCCTGGTCTGGGGGAGTCCAGTATACCCGGTGTCCTTTAATTTCTCCGCGCCAATGGCCAGTACTACATCATAGACCCCCGAGGCTACTGCGTAGCAGGCCCCCCTGATGGCCTCCGAACCCGTAGCGCAGGCATTCTCTACGTGCGTCACGGGCAAATACTTGATTTTTAGCGGCGTGGCCAGAATTTGCCCCGTTTCTCCGGCAAAGACCGTGCCCCACCAGGCCGCCTGGATATCCCCGGGGTCGATCCCGGCGTCTTGAAAGGCTTCATAAGCCGCTTCAACAATCATATCATCCAGGCTCTGATGCCAGTTCTCGCCGAACTTAACACAGCCCATACCCACGATTGCAACTCTATCTTTTATACTTTCCATCTTCTAAGACCTCACCGGGCGGCATTTCCACCAGTAGTTGTAGACCCCTCCGACATAGTAAAGTCTGCGGAAGGTCATTTCGAGCGGCATCCCCACCTTGATCGAGTCCGGGTCACGGTCGGTCATATCACACATAATCCTGCCGCCGCCTTCAAAGTCGACCACCGTTACCGTGACCGGAGGCTCAGCGGTCTGCATCACGTAATCATGGCAGAATGAAAATACTTTGGCCGGCTTGTCAAAAAAGGTATAAGGCTCAAACTGGTCCTTGGCATTACAGTTGATGCAGACACGTTGTTTGGGATATTGAGGTGTGCCGCAATTTTTACATTTAGTGCCGGTCAAACGCAGTTCCCATTGGACTTCGCGGCGTTGCGCTATAGGTGATGGCTGGCGGATCTCGATGGGAGGACGCGCCGCCGGCTGCGTGGTGACCAGCTCGCGCCACCGCAGGTACTTGCTGTAATTCGATATCAGGCTTTTGGAGGCGATATTTTTCCGGATGCCTCTGCGGTCCTTGACCTGGCTTACCAGGTCGGTAGTGGTCAGAATGAAAGTGTCGCAGCCGTTGCCATAGCTGGCCAGCAAGAGTCTTTCTCCGGGATTGGCCCCTTCCAGGACCGCCACCAGATTCATCAGTGACATCGCACTACCGGTATCGCCCACTGAGGCGTGCATGATGTCCTGCACCTGCGCCTTCTCATCAAAACCCAGCTTCCTGGCAAGGGCGCCGAGTTGACGCGAGTTAGGAGATGATAGTGCTACCCTGGAAAAATCCTTTATGTTTAGCCCGGACGCAGCCAGCGCCGCAGAGATGCTTTCCGCGGTAGTGGCGGAATACCCTTCGTCCATGGCAAAACGGTCTTCAGCCGCGCGGACAAACTGGTCGCGGTCTGTACGCCAGATATCCTGAATCTCATCGTATATTGAGGTAAATTGATCGATCTCTGCCAGAGTTCCCTGGTTTCCGATCAGAAGGGCCGCCGCACCATCCCCGAAGGACATCTCCCCCGGGCCCAGGGGATATCCCAGGCGGGTATCCGAAACACATACCAGGATGCTGTGGGCTGTTCCGCCCTTCACCCCATCCAGGGCGGCCTTCAAGGCATTTGAACCGCATCTCAGAGAACCGGAAAAGTCCACGGTAAACGCCGTCCTCGGTAAGCCCAGAATAGCGGCGATGGTGGCCGCACATTGTTTTTCCTTATAGGGAGGGGTTGTAGAGGCAAAGTAAAGGCCACCCAGGGTTGCGACGTCTATGCCCTTCAGGCAGTCCATGGCCGCGGCTACGGCCATGGTCAGACTGTCTTCGTCATAGCTGGCCACCGCCCTTTCTCCCGGTTGTGCGCCGCTCCCCCAGGCCCTGGCAATTTCTGCCCGGCTTAGTCTGTAATATGGAATATACGCTCCGTATGAAATAATCCCTGCCATTTCAATATTCTCTCGCTGCCTCACCGGCTCTAAATATTTTTCCTGATACCCGACCTATTCCTGTGCTTGCCCGGAGCTCCTCTTGCCCCGGAATTCTAATACCTCCAGGCCAAATTAACCCTTCCTGAGCACAATTTCCCCCAGATAGTTATCTCTCTGGGTGGTGGCTTTGACGCTCCTGGCCTTGTAGCCGGCGGCCTCTAGTTTGAGCGTGTAAGCCGCGTTCTCGGCCAACCCCTCAAACTCAAAATCACCAAACCCGTTGGTCCGGGCCTCCCTGGTCTCTCCATTCCCGCTCAGG
>JAGDMY010000117.1 GCA_017860765.1 Chloroflexota bacterium
AAAGACCCAGGTAATAGCCTGTCGAAACATCGGTTCCCAGAGGCATAAAGACGTTATTGCCCGGGACATTTTCCAGCAATTTGCCGGATTTTGCCATAATAATGATAATCGGTATTGGCGGGTTAGCAGTTTTCATATAGTTGCCGGCAGCTACGGCAGCGGCTCCCATGGTAGGGCCTAATATGATGTCTACTTTATCCAGAAGAAGCTGCTTTTTGACAGCGTCAACCGAAGTTGTAGGGCTGGAAGCATCATCATCTACGACAAGCTCGATCTTTCTGCCGGCGACCTGATAGCCAACCTGTTCCAACCTGTATTCCAGGGCGGCTTTTTCACCAGGGCCAACCAGGGAGGATTCACCGGTCATGCTGACGATAGCACCTATCTTTATGGGTTTGGCAGTTGCCGTGGTGGGCGGGGCAGTAGGAGAGGCTGCGGTAGATGGAGGCGCTGTCGTAGGTGGAGCGGTGGTGGAGGGCGCTGCGCTGGTGGATGGAGGTGCGCTGGAAGTTGCAGGCGCTGGAGTTGCGGATGAGCAGCCGGCAAATATGAAGCTGGCTGTAATTAGAATGGCAACCAAAAGAACAAGTAATTTACGCATCAATTTCTCCTATATTCACTTTTCTTTATTTGGCTCAGAATTTAAGACAATTACCGCAATATCTGGGTCTATTCTGTCTTTGAGAAGAGCTTACTTTGACGGACGAGTCGCTTACGGTTGCGGAAAGTATAGCATCCACATCAATTAATGTCAAATTGTGAAATACGGCAGTGATCCTGAATGAAAATAGAGGAATATAGTCCTCCGCCTCCCTTCTCCTTTCCCCACCCATTGTTCATAAACAGGCCCGGATAAATAAATCCGGACTAATTCTCACCTTATTATAATCCGTATTCCTGCCAGCGTCTAGCAATCAGATCAGATGTTACCGGATCGATCTCAGTGCACAGCGGAGGCTCACGCCGGCCCTTGTAGCGGTCTTCGGGTGGCAAATCCCAGTTGACGGTGGCATCGGTAAGCACCCGTGTCCACTTTCCCTGCCCGTATTGCATAGGGTTCCGTTCGGCAAGAGGTACACTCGGGTCCAGTGATGAACCCATGGTGCCCCGAAAGAACTGAACGCCTCCCATCTCGGCATTGCAGCGGAAAGCGACGGCCCATTCTACAGCCTGATCGTCAAAAATATCCACATCTTTATCGACTACAACCAGATTTTTCCCGGTTTCTGCCGAAGCCCCTAAAGCCCAAAAAGCAGCTGCCACCTGCTTGGAATGCCCTCTGTACAGGGTATCAATTTGGATACGCAGATTCACCAGTTGGGCAATGATGGGGCCCCAAACCCCTTTGATGTTAGGAATCCCCACATCCTCCAGACTCTTCCAGATTCCGGCCGCCCGCGGTGGTGTTGCCCAATATGCTGACTCGGAAATTTTACCGGGGCTGCTTCCTTCCAGTCCTCCTTGATATATAGGATCATCCCTGTGAGTAATACATTCTACCCGAATAACAGGTCTCGGCTGCCTCATTCCACCATGAAACCCCGGAAACTCCCCGAAAGGGCCTTCCAATTGGAAAGTCTTGGGATCAGGAGATATGAATCCTTCGACGACTATTTCAGCCGAAGCCGGAACATATAGGTCGGAAGTCTCGCATTTAACCAGAGGCACGGCTTCACCGCGCAGAGAACCCATAACGTCATACTCGGAAAAATCGGGGTGGATAATGGGGGTGGCTGCCATCATCATCAAAGCCGGGTCCCACCCGTACACCACTGCTACAGGCATTTCTTGATTTAGCTTTTGATATTTGGAAAAATGAATTCCCCAGTGCTGGCTGCGGTTCAGGAATTTTACTATCGACCGTTTGTTTTCACCCTGCATCCCCCGGTACATCCCAATGTTCATAACTTTGGTTTCCGGGTCAATGGTCACCGTACCAGCGAAAGTATCGCAATATCTGCCCAGGTCCAGCGAATTGTATTTGGGAGCGGGGAAATCATAGACATTAATCGCGTCACCCTTTACGATATTTTGTTTCACAGGACCGGTGGGTACGATAACGGGAGGAACTCGATTCCCCAGTTTCTCCTTGATAAACTCTACGATCCCTCTCCAGGTCGTCTCTCGGGGCAGCCCTATTCCAATAGCCACTCTTTCCTGGGTTCCCATGCCATTAATGAATAGTCTGCGACAGGCTGTGTTTTGGTGGTCTTTAATATTTTCAAATAAAAGAGCTGGTCCGCCCTCGTATAAAACTTTTCGCGCGATGGCTCCCAATTCCAGGTCCCAGTCCACCTCAGCCGTGATATGCTTAACTAACCCCAGATCATCCAGTTTCTGAATCCATTCGCGCATACTCGCATAAACCATGTGTTATCTCCTTTCCCGGGCTAATATATTAATGGGGGACACAATACATCTCGTCTTTGGCTGATTGATTTTATCTCAAATTATAGCATATTTTCTGAATTTACTGATAATATTTAAGGCTGAGGATGCCAATCGAGGTAATATTACTCAAAATTGTTAAATTAAGATTGACAAGAGATAGCACACATGCTAAACTAGTCCGCAACCGTACAAAATAATGCCGTAAGAGGACCTTTTTCTCTAAGAAATCCAATCGCGAAATACAAATACAGACATTATTGTTTTCCTTTCTGAGGTTCTGAATCAGCTTCGAGTCGAAAGAGTTTATTCTAAGGGATTAATCATTAAAAATGGAGGTATAAATGGCAAAAGAGAGCAGAATTAACCCGAAAACAAATGGCGAAAAATCTTATATCAAGGGACTCGGCTTTTGCGGCAACGGTATTGATGGTAATCTTTGCCGGGTAGATGTTAAAGATGGCAAAATTATTCGACTAAGGCCTCTCCGTTTTGATGAAAAATACAAACCGGAAGAATTCAGGGCCTGGAAGATTGAAGCCCGCGGCCAAGTCTATGAACCTCCTCTGAAGACCTTGCCTCCTCCACTAGCCCTGGGATACAAAAAGCGGGTCTATTCCGCCAACAGGGTCCTTTATCCCATGAAGAGGGCCGATTTCAATATCAAGGGCGATAGGCACGTTGAGAACCGGGGCAAAAGCGGCTATGTCAGAATCTCCTGGGATGAGGCTTTGGATATTATCGAAGCCGAAATGAAGAGAATCATCAAGAAATACGGACCCTATGCCATCTTCTCGCAGTCCGATGGTCACGGAGAAACCAAAATAGTCCAGGGTGGACATGGTTCTCATCGAGATTTCCTGGACCTTCTGGGCGGCTACACCCAGCAGACCAGGAATCCGGATAGCTGGGAAGGCTGGTATTGGGGGGCCAAGCATGTTTGGGGTTGCGAACCCGTGGGAATGGGGCCCCAGACGAACCTTATGGTGGATGTGGCAGAATATACCGATGTTTTGCTGCACTGGGGCTGCGATGGTGAAACTACCACCTGGGGCTGGGCCGGCCAGTCGGGGAGCCGCTTCTTATACTGGTTCACCGAGTTGGGTATCAAACAGGTCTTTATTTGCCCCGATGTAAACTACTCCTGCGCCATTCATGGCGACAAATGGATTCCTATTTTCCCCAACACCGATGGAGCTCTTCAATGTGCGATTGCATATACCTGGCTTAGGGAAGATACCTATGATAAAGAATATATAAAAACCCATACAGTAGGCTTTGATAAAGTAAAGGACTACGTACTGGGTAAAGAAGATGGGATTCCCAAAACACCGAAGTGGGCTTCAGAGATAACCGGCGTACCTTCACGTATCATCAAAGCCCTGGCCAGAGAATGGGCTAAAAAGAATACCTCTGTCGTCCATGGCAATGGCGGTTCCTATATCAGAGGTCCATATTCTACTGAACCTGCCAGACTGGAGATCGTACTTCTGGCAATGCAAGGCTTGGGCAAACCCGGACGCAATCAGGTCAAAATGATGGAGTGGGGCTTTTTCGGCAAGACCACTGAGATGCCCATTCCGCGACCCGTGGTGATGCCGCAAGTTTTTGCTGCTTATCATGGCTTTAGTGTTTTCACCCATCCGCCTCAGATTATCCCCAAAGATATGGTAGCTGAAGCTATCAATCATCCTCCGGTAAGCTGGTATGGCGATACTCTGCTGGCAACCAAAGTTGAGGACCAATTTGTAAAATATACCTACCCTCTTCCCAAGGAGAAGGGCGGTACAGAAATTAAAATGATCTGGACTGACTCCCCGTGCTGGATCACCTGCTGGAATTGCGGAAACGAATTGATAGAAGCGCTCAGGAATCCTAAAAAGATTGAGTTTGTTCTGGCACAGCATATCTGGTTTGAAAACGATTGTTTGTTTGCCGATTTGATCCTTCCTGTCCATACCAAGTTTGAGGAAATGGATATCGGTGTCGACGGGTTGAACGGGCAATACCGCACCATTCAATATGAAGACCAGGCTATTGAATCTCTGGGCGAATCCAAGAGCGACTGGGAAATTGCTCTAATGGTAGCCGATAGATTCGGACTTAGAGACAAGATCACCAAGGGTATGAGCATTGAAGAGTGGATGAAGTTGGGATTCGACCACTCCGGAGTGGATAAACTGATCTCCTGGGATAAATTCAAGCAGAACCGTTATTACGTGATTCCCACCGATCCGGATTGGAAGAAGTCGCCTCCAGGGCTAAGGGCCTTTAACGATGATCCCGTTAAGAACCCGTTGACCACACCCTCGGGACTGTTGGAAATCTATTCAGAAAGACTGGCGAAAAACTTCCCGGATGATCAGGAAAGGCCGCCGTATCCGAAATGGATACCCTGCGGCGAAACACATCAGGAGAATCTGGGTGGCGAGAAATCCAAAAAATATCCGATCCTGGTGGTCTCGAACCATCCCAGATGGGGCGTTCACGCCAATCACCAGGACATCACCTGGTTCAGGGAAGCTCCTACCTGCAAAGTAAGAGGAGCAGATGGCTATCAGTACCATCCAGTATGGATAAACCCCTCTGATGCTGCAAAACGGGGCATTTCTGCGGGCGATGTAGTCAAACTTTACAATGACCGCGGTGCTGTGCTTGCCGGGGCTTTTGTTACGCAAAGGGTCATGCCGGGAGTTGTCTCAATAGACCATGGTTCCAAGTATGATCCAATAGTGCCCGGGGAGCTGGACAGGGGAGGGGCCATCAATACCATCGTGCCTGGACACCTTACATCTAAGAACTCTACCGGTATGGCAACCAGTGGTTTCCTGGTCGAAGTAGAAAGGGTTGACCTGGATGAATACAAGAAGAAATATCCGGAAGCCTGGAACAGGAAATTCGATCCTTCAGCTGGATTAGTTATAGACGGATTTGTGCAGGAGGCGAAATAAGATGGGCAAAGTAATGATCATAGATGTAGCCAAGTGCAATGGCTGCTACAACTGTCAGATTGTCTGCAAGGATGAGCATGTGGGCAATGACT
>JAGDMY010000118.1 GCA_017860765.1 Chloroflexota bacterium
CGCTTTAATTTCGGGACTCTTTTATTAACGCGAGCGTATCCCTTCTTATTTTCTTCAAGATCGTATTGAATTGCTCCAGCTGTCTTTTATCCAGGTCGCGAAAAAGATTCTGGCTGAGGCGCTCCCGGGAGGAGGTGGTAGCTTTTTTTACCAGATTCAGGCCGCGGCGGGTAATACTGATTTTTCTGACCCTCCGGTCCCTGGTGGACACCTCGCTTTTTACCAGTCCCTGTCTTTCCAGGGTGTCGATGGCGTTGGAAACCGAGTGCTTCGAGCGTAAAATCTCTTTGCTTATCTCAGTCGGCTGCATGGTGCCTTCATGCAGTATCAGAATGTGCAGTATATTGAAACCGGCCCGCGTCAGAGGCTGGCTGCCCAGTTCAATATCCAGATATTTATTGACCAGGTCGGATGTATAGATAAACGCCAAAAAGGTATCTACTTTCAAATCCCGGGCCTGAGCGCGTATTTCTAAGGCCATGGACCCGATGCTCTCTTTGAAGTCGTCGCGCATTCTTATCCTGACCTTATGTCAAATGAATCCTAATAATCAAAAAAGTCCCGACCGAATATATCACGGGTGATGATCAATTTCATTATCTCGGCGGTACCGTCCCCAATCTCAGTCAGAATGGAGTCCCTTAATCTTTGCTCAATCGGCAGGTCCTTGCTATATCCATAGTGCCCGTGTATCAGCAAACACTCATGGATAATCTGGAAGGCGATCCTGGGACACCACCATTTGACCATGGCCGCCTCCCGGGAGTGGCGGAGTCCATTTTCCTTGAGCCAGAGTACCCGGTAGCAGAGCCACCTCCCCAGCTCTATATAAGTGGCAGCCTCAGCCAGCCGGAATGAAACTCCCTGGAACTGGGCTATCGGCCGCTGAAACTGGACCCGCTGTTTAGCATAATTTATAGTCTCCTCCAGCGTCACCTCGGCTTTAGCCAGCGATTCGAGGGCGCCAAAAGCCCGGATACAATCGAAGGTTCGCATGGCGGCATGGAAACCCCGCCCTTCCTCGTCCCCTAGCAGATATTTTTTGGGAATCCGCACATCCTGCAGCGAGACAATTCCTCCTTCGATGGACTCGCAGCCGATATCCTCTATAGGCGCAATGCTGACTCCGGGGAGATCAAAGGGCACCAGAAAAGGGGTGATCCGTCTCGAGGCCGGATCGCTCTTGGCCAGCACCATTACCGCCTGTCCCTGAGTTGCAAAGGTGACCCGGTTCTTTTCACCGTTGAGAATATAATGGTCTCCGTCCCTCTTGAAAGTGGTCTTTAAATTCCCCAGGTCTGAACCGGCCTCGGCTTCTGTGGCCCCCATAAGGACAGTTTTTTCTCCCCCGGCCATGGCCGGCAGCCATTCCTGCTTCACCTCCTCAGGAGCCAACCCCACTATAGCGGCTAAAGAATAGGTGTTGAAGACCAGCCAGGCGCCATCATCAGCATGGCGGGCTAACTCCTCCAGGACTACCCCCACGGTAACCGCATCCCTGGGTTGACCTCCGTATTGCTCCGGGATATTCAGACCCAGCAGCCCGAGCTCGCCGAACTTCCGGATCATTTCGGCCGGGATTCTCCTCGCCTTGACCCGGTCAGCATAGGTGGCGGCCAGTTCTTTCCGTCCGAATTCTCTGACCATGCTGCGCAGCATATTCTGTTCTTCAGTAAAGCTAAAGTCTAACACGGCGGTCTTCTCCTTGATTTATTTCCAGCTTCCACTTTCCGGGTTTTCCGTCCCCCCTTAATCAAAGGCCTGAGCTCCTTTTAGCTTCAGATAATCGTCGTGGGAAAGGCCGAGAATTTCCTCGCAGACGTACTGGTTATGTTCTCCCAACACCACCGCCCTTCCTACCTCGGCATCAGACTCTGATAATTTAATCGCCGGAGGATGGCAGTAGGTAAGCTTGCCGATGTAGGGGTGGTCAACCTCGCGGAAAAACCGGTAATATGCGAGCTGAGGGTCTTCAACGACGTCCCGGGCATTGGATACTATTCCGGCCCCCACGCCGGCGGCCTGCATTTTTTCCATGATCTCCTCAGCCGTATGCTGACCGGTCCAGTCCTCCACCTTTTTGTCCAACTCGTCGCTGTTCTTGACCCTCCCCATAATGGTGTCGAATCGGGTTTCCCGGGTCCAGGCGGGATCCCCCAGCAAGCGGCAGAAACCTTTCCACTCCCGGTCGGTATAAACTGCTATAGCCACCCATCTATCAAACCCCTGACAGCGATAGATGCCATGGGGAGCGGCATAGGTGCACCTGTTGCCGGTTAAAGGCCATTCACGGCGGTTGACCTCGTAGTCCAGTATCATAGGCGATAGATAATTCAGGCTGGACTCAACCTGCGATTGGTCCAAACATTGCCCCTTTCCGGTCCGGCGGCGATAGTCCAGCGCGGCTACCAGTGCCAGCATCCCGAAAAGCGGAGAGAGCTGGTCGGAGTAATAGCTGGACACGGGCACCGGCCGACGGTCAGGCCAGCCGGCCAGGGAATACATCATGGCAGAGGCTGCCAGGGTCATGCCGAAACCTGCCTGTTTTGCCATCGGGCCCGTGTGGCCGTATCCGCAGCTGCGCAGCATGATAATATCCGGCTTGACCTTCCTGAGCTCCTCGTACCCCAGTCCCCAGCGCTCGATCACCCCCGTGGGAAAACATTCTCCCACCACATCTGCCCAGGCCACCAATTTCTTAAAGACCCCGACGCCCGCGGGGTTCTTCAGGTCCAGGGTCATACCATATTTTTTGGCAGGGTGGCTGAAAGCAAACGTGGCGCTGCGCTCCAGAATGTGGTCCGCATCAGCTTTCACGTCCGTAAAGGTCAGTGAGCGTCTGATGGGGTCGGGCTGCCTGACGTTTTCGACTCTTACTATCGTGGCACCATAATGTGACAGAAGGTTGATAATAAAAACCCCCGCCCCTGACCAGGTCAAATCGATGACTTTAATTCCGGCAAATGGCATCTGGCTCATTGCAACCCCCTAGATCGCACCGTATTGCTTTAAATCCACCAGTTCCTTCTGAGAAAAGCCCAGGCCCTGGCAATAGATTTCAAAATTATGCTCGCCAATTAAAGGAGCCCGCCGTTTTATCCCGCATTCGGCCTCGCTGAATTTCACAAAACTTCCCGGATAGGTAAGATAGGTGCCCAGTTCCGGGTGTTCTACCTTGACCCAGAAATTCCTTTCCCGGTACTGGGGGAAATTTAAAACTTCTTCCGCCGTGAGACAGACCCCCAGATGGATCCCCTTTTCCAGCGATATTTGCAAAAGCTCGGCTTTGGTGTGACCGGAGAAATACTTCCCGATTGCTCCCAGTATCCCATCCAGGTCCTCTTTGGTCCATTTGCCCTCGTTGATTTGCTTCCAGTCCCAGCGCTCCAGAGGGGCTGAATCGATGCCATCGGCCTTCAGGCATTCGATAAGTCCGGGGGCACTGGCAGCCATGGCCGCTGCCGCGGTGGTGAAAACGACATCTCCGTCCCGGCATGGATACAGCATGGGTTGATAGTACAGGCTGCCGTCTTTGAGCTGGACGGGAAACCTCTTTCTGCCCTGGCGCTGGGGAATTATGTGCTGCAATATCCAGGGGAGCTGCTGCTCGACGTTGCCGACGAAGGCCAGGCCCATCTGGGTGGGGGCATCAACCCTTTGACCATGCCCTATTAAAGCCCTTTGATAGAGGGCTATCACAGTGCCGACGGCCGCATTCATAGCCCCGATAAGATAGGTGTGGGGAAAGCTGGAAGTCAGAGGAGGCCGGTCCGGGTCGCCTACGGTATGCACCAGACCTCCCATGGCGCGGAGGACTATATCTGGAGCTTTATAATCTCGATACGGCCCCTCCTGGCCAAAGGCGGAGACAGAGGTAAGAACAATCCCCGGATTAATCTGGCTGAGCGTCTGATATCCCAGGCCGATCCCGTCCAGGCGGCCAGGTGCAAAGGACTCTATCACTACGTCGGCAGTTTTTACCAGCCTTTTAAAGATGTCCCGTCCGTCATCCGTCTCAATATTGAGGGTAATACCTTTCTTGTTGGCGTTGAAAGCAAACCAGTAAAGGCTTTTCTCCGGGTCAGGTATATCCTGGTAAAAAGGGCCGATGTTCCTGGCCGGATCGCCGCCTGGCGGCTCTATCTTAATCACCTCTGCGCCCAGGTCACCCAGCACCTTCCCGCACAAAAAACCCTTTTCATCCGTTAAATCCAAGATCCGATAACATTCCAGCATCTTCACATATCCTCGGCCCGGGATACCCCGGGAAATTGTGGCCCTTCAAATTAGAAAGCGCCGGATGCGACCGGCATGAAACTAAAGTGGTCCGGAAGTTGGTTTGGGAAAAACCTGCAGCCTCTGATTCGCCTGGGATTGTAGCATATCCTGCGAGATAGTGTCAAATGTCACAATTTCTCCCCCGGCTCTCTGTTAATTTTGTGATCAAAAGGTTATACTGTTTATCAAAACGGCGCTAAAGAAAAGGAGCACCTATGAAGATGCGCGCTCACCATGCCTACTGTTCCCAGTTTCAGCGTTTTACCGACCCTTCGCGGAAGGAAGCTTTCGAGGAAGCTGTCTCTAAAATCGAAAAACTCCATAAAGAAGGCCAGGAGAAACTTGAAATGGTAAATTGCCCCGACTTCCTCTGCCAGGCCTGCTCATTTTTTAATGGCCAGGAGTGCGCGCACCCCAGCGGAGGCGAGACCGGAGTCAGGAAATGGGATGCCCGGATTTTAGAGGGGACCGGATTGGCGGCGGGGCAGGTCTTAACTTTTGCAGAACTCAAGTCCCTGGTCCAAAAGAAAGCCCCTCTGGATTTCTGTCGGACGAAGTGTCCTTATTACCTTGACAACAAGTGTGATGGTAAAACTTTCCGCTATTGACCTGATAGGCCAAAGCAGGATAAGGAGATGGAAATGGACAATTCAAAATACGGGAAATACATCGTGACCCGGCTGCAGACTCCAAACCGCTTTACTGCGGAATTTAATGCCACCTACGCCAGGTGGGCCAGGCGTGTTTTATGGATAGACAATACTGTGGTCAATGGGGCTTTTCAGATGAATTGCTCCTGGTACGTCAGACCGCCCTCAGAAAATACCGCCGAAGCCCGGGCCCACACCCATGATGCCGATGAGATCATCGGATTTTTCGGCAGCAACTACCAGGAACCCTATGATCTGGGCGCCGAAATTGAATTCTGGTTGGAAGATGAAATGCATCTCATAACCAGCAGCGCCCTCATCTTTGTGCCCAGGGGGATGAAACACTGCCCGCTGATATTAAGGCGGGTTGATAGGCCCATCTTCCACTTTTCCACCGTTACTGCCGGGCAGTATAACTACATTCGAGATGAATAAAATACTCAGGGGCTTTATTGTACAATCAGGCCGGCAAATAGTACACCGAGGGTCTGGTCCCGGGGAGAAGGCCTTCATCCAACCTGTGGGCACAGAAATTGCATTTGACTACCGTGCCCTTAACAAAATTCCTGCGCTTGATTTTCTCGTAGGGTGTCTGGCTTCGGCCGCCATAGTAATTCAGCAATTCATCAAGATACCGGCGGCTATCGTAGGGACAGGCTATAACGCAGTAGCGGCAGCCCATGCACTTCTGATCGTCCACCAGCACCAGGCCATCCTCGCGCTGGTAGGTGGCGCCGGTGGGGCAGACTTTGATGCAGGCCGGGTCCTGGCAATGCATGCAAGGCATGGGTAAAAGCCTCAATTTTGCGGAAGGATATTTACCTATCTCATATTTTCTGACCCTGTTGAAGAGGATGCCGGGAGGCGTCCCGTGTTCCATGCGGCAGGCTAAAGTACAGCTGTTGCAGCCCACGCACCCTTTCAGATCGATAACCATGCCATAGTGCACTATTGCGCGCCCTCCTTGCGGTATATCTTGACACGAGGGTCGGCTTCCTGCCCGGCGCTGATGGTATCCACGTACTGGTGGCCCAGCGGAAGGAGGGCGTTGAAGTGGGGACCTCTTTTCATCAGCGGATTGGATTGTAAGGTCCCCAGCCCGTAGCAGCCTGAAAGGCCGATTACCTGCGGATGCATTAGTTCCGTGGTTTTAACTTGCCCTTCAATCCGCCCGTAGCGCGATTCCACAATTACCGTATCACCGTCGTTCAGCTTCTTCTTCTCCGCCGTAGCGGCGTTGATACAGATAACGCCTTCGTAGGGGTCCTGACAATATACTTCGGCCAGCCAGGGATTGCCCGTAGCGTTGCCGCTGGAGTCATGGGTAAAGTAAGGAGTCATCCAGTTTACTATCCACAGGTCATATTCCGCCGGGGCTTTGAACTCGGAATTCTCTATCCAGTGGGGCACTGCCTGGTATTCCTGGAAAAATTCCTCCATATCGTCTCCGGGGAAGGCAAATTGGCATCGGGACAGATTGGCTTTGAGGATGTCCCCGGTCTTTTTCAAATGTTCAAAATAGAAGGGATGCCGGGTTTTATTCTCCGGGAAGAAGTAGTAGTTATAATGTTCTCGGGGCGGGTCAAACTTAGCCATAAATCCGGTCTTGCGCAGATCGCTTAAGGTCCATTTCTCAGTATTGTGCTTCCAGCCCCGGAAGGCCAGATCATATATCTCCTCAGGAGTATATTTTTTGGCGATGTCTAATTTATAACCTTCATTCAAATTCAACCCATTTTCAAAGACCACGGGATTGACTTCATGATTTAAAATATCATAAATTCCGCCCTTCCCGTAGAGGATCCCCAACCTTTCGGCCAGTGCGGTGTAAATATCATCCGCATTCATAGTATTGAAAAGCGGTGGGACCTCTTCCCGCAGCTGCACCTCCTGAAGGCCGTTAGTTTCCTTATTTACCGATTTCTCCTGCGGATGAAGATAGGTCACCCGCAGCCTTTCCAGGCTGACATGGTCGGGAAGTACCACGTCGGCCATAAAACTGGGCTCGTCAAATTGATAGGCGATATCCACTACGAAGGGAATTTTCTTAAAAGCCTCTACATAAGCCTGAGGCTGCACATTTTTACGGATCGGATTACCGCCATGGTTAATCCAGGCTTCTACTTTATATTCATGCGGGTATTTCTCCGGGTTGAGGATGGCCAGGCAGGCGTTGTAAACCCCGGCATGCCCGTTGGGATAAAATTCAGCGCAATCAATCCTATTAGGCGGATATTTAAAAGGCCGGGGGACAGCTTCATACCTGGGGGTCACCACGCCGTCTTTGTCCGGCACCAGGATAGGACCCCGATAGCCGTTGCTTAATAGCCCCCCGGGGACTTCCACGTTACCAGCCAGCATATTGACGATCTTGCCCGTCAAATCAGCCACCGTCCCGCCCCGATGGCTGGCGGCCTGCCGCTCTGAGTTCAAACAGACGGGCCGGAAGGGGAAAGTAAAACCATCAATCTCGATGGTACGACCGATCTGGGCATTGTCAATAAATTCCCGGGCAATCCGCCGGATGGCGCCCGCCGGTACCGTGCAAATTTTTTCCGCCCACTCCGGCGTATAGCGGGCCAATTCCTCTTTGATGATTTCAAATGCCGGACGGCAGCGGGTCCCCCCGATATCATATTGTCCGGCCAGGGCGACACTTTTGAACTCCGCATCGAAAGTCCTGGCCCGATGTTCCACCTCGTCCCACATCATCGGTTTGCCGGTAGCCGGCTCCCGGTAATAGTATCCATCAGGTCCTATAAGATAGGGGGCATTGGTACGGTTTTTAATAAACCAGACATCAAACGGTAAATTTTCATGCAAGATGACGTGGGCCATCGCCAGCAGGAAAGCCAGGTCCGTGCCAGGCAGGATGGGGACCCACTCCCCCTTGGAGGCATCCAGAGAGGAGCGCGGGTCGATCGAGACTATCTTCATGCCGCGCTTTATGGCCTG
>JAGDMY010000119.1 GCA_017860765.1 Chloroflexota bacterium
CCGTCCTTAAAAGGTCCCAGAGTCCTCAAAATATCCGGGCGGGTCTGGGACTCTACTTTGACAATAGTCGCTCCGTAATATCCCAGATAACTGCCGCTGGAAGGTCCCACTCCAGCCCAGGTGAAGTCCAGAATATTCACTCCCTCAAAAGGCCGGCTTTTCATTTCGATCCCTCCCTAGACCGGATTAAATGACTTTGGCTTGCTTCAAAATTAGTAGGTCGCCAGATGATAGGCCCAGTTCCCGGGTATATATTTCCTGGTTATGCTCCCCAATCAGTGGTGCGCGGCGTCTTATCTTGATGGGCTCTTCGCTTAAATTCATAAAAGCCCCGGGGTAGGTGAACGCGGCTCCCAGTTCAGGGTGCTCCACTTCTTCCCAGAAGCCCCTGGCTTTAAGCTGCTCGAACTCCAGCATATCGCTGGGGGTGAGCAGCGGATACAACATAATTCCCCTCTTCTGGGCCCCCTCCCACAATTCGGCCTTGGTATGCCGCAGGAAAAAGTCGGTGAAGCTTTGTGTCACCTGATCTACCGCCCCTTGAGATGTGGCTTCCCAGTTCCATGTGCTCCAGTCCACTTTCTTCAGGGCTTCATTAGCCACTCCCTCTTCTATTACCCAGTTAGTCAGTCCATTCGTACTCGGCAGGCAGCCGGTCTCCACAAAGGGGAAAAATCTCACACATCCATCTTTACACTGATAAATCAGGGGTATCTTGACGTATTTAATCCCCTCTTTGCCACCCCCGGTCTGAGCGCGCAGCCAGACCTTGCCGGACCGCCTGGTGATAATTTTATCAACTTCCCAAAGACCCTGGACCTCAGGGCCAGAGGCTAGAGCCAGGGCGAGCTGTCCCGGGGCATCCACGTGCTGTCCTTCTCCGGTCAAGTTCTTCTGATAAAGCGCTACCAGGGTACCTATAACAGCCGCTGTGGCGGCAAAGAAATAGCCGACAGGGAAACTGGGCATGAGGGGTGCCCGATCAGGGTCGCCCGTAACGTAACCCACCCCGGACAGCGCCCACAGCACCAGGTCCGTAGACAGGTAGTCTTTATAAGGGCCGCTCTGGCCAAAGCCCGTAACTGACGTCAGGACAATGCCGGGATTAACCTGACTCAGCTCTGCGTAGCCCAGCCCCAATTTCTCTAGATAGCCTGGCTCGAATGACTCAATGACAATTTCGGCCTTTTTCACCAGCTTTTTGAAAATTTCCTGGCCATCAACAGTTTCAATATCCAGGGTAATGCCTCTTTTATTGGCATTGAATCCCCACCAGAAAAGGCTTTTCTCGGGGTCGGGGATATCCTGGTAAAAAGGGCTAATCCTGCGGGCACGGTCTCCGCCGGGTCTTTCAATCTTGAGGACATCTGCTCCCAGGTCACCCAGCAGCTTCCCGCTGAGAAACCCCCTCTCGTTGGTCAAATCCAGGACACGGTACGGGCTAAGCAAACCTTCAAAACTATTATCGCCGCTCACTTAACCTCCTCTCTGGACCTGGAATCCCGAAATCCAGGTGACAGGACTATTTGATTAATTCTACATGAAAATCCAGGACACTGCCTTTGCGCTCAGACTTATCTTTAAATACCGCCTTGACCGGCATACCGGCTTTCAGCTCCCTGGAGACCTTGTCCGGGTCTGACAGGTCGAGCCCCTCCAGGTATTGGGCCATAGTTGTGCTGGAACCACCCAGAGTTACAAAGGCCACCACATAAGGCGGCTTTTTGGGGACTCCCGGAATATCCGCCGTGCAAATGCTGTAAGTCACCAGCTCGCCGACCGGCTCCAGTTCCACCCACTGGTCTTTTAAAGAAACAAAGCAGGTAGCGCAAAATGAACGCGGAGGCAACAATACCTGATGACATTGTGGACATTTGGTCGCCAGTATCCTGGCATTGTCTCTCAGCTCAACCAGGAAACGGCTGACGGTCTCCCCGGCGCTGTAGGCGTAAGGTATTTCCCACTTGTCCGGTACGGTAATCAGCTCAATTTGTTTTTCACTTGCCATGGATCGCTCCTCTTTAACAAATTCTCACCTTTAAAAATTGAACCTTTATAACCTGGAGACTTCCGCTAATAAGGCTCAGTCCCCAGCACAAAAACATCCACGAAAAAGGCCGTCATACCTCCGGTGCCAAATATTCCACCGCCGGCCATAGCCAGAGCATTTTTGACATTGGAGACCTGGCGTGCCTCTCCTTTGCCCATCACCTGGAGCGCGGCTTCGGCCACCCTCGCCAGGCCGCTGGCGCCGATGGTGTTGCTGCATAAAGTCCCTCCCGACGGACAGAAGGGCACCTCCCCGTCCATTTCACCAAACCCCTGTTCTACCAGCTTAGCAGCTTCCTCAGGTTTACAAAAACCGAACGCGGCATAAGCCGGTATTTCCTGATAGCTGACGGGTATATAAGGCTCGGCCACCTGGATTTGGCGGCGCGGGTTATCTATCCCGGCCATCTTGTAGGCTCCCCGGGTAATCCAGTCCCACGAATAAGTGGAATCAATGCCCCCTAAACCCGGATTAATAATGGTCGCTCTGGCGTTGAACCCGTTTATCCAGGCTGGACGTTTGGCGAGTTTCCTGGCTTTATCCTCGGATGCCAGGATTATAGCACAGGCCCCTTCAGAGGAAGGACACAAATCCAGAAGCCGCAGAGGATAAGCCAGATACTTGGCCTTAAGAGCTTCTTCGACAGTAGTTTTAATCTGCAGGTGAGCGTAGGGGTTATTCAGAGCATTGAGATGGTTCTTAACGGCGATGCGGGCCATATGGTATTCGTCAAATTTATATTTTTGCATGCACAGCAGTGCATCTCCGGCGAAAAGGGGCAGAGAGTTTATGGAAAACTGCTTGGCCACAATCGGGTCAAATCCCAGGCTGAGCGTATATTGTGAATGGGCAGTAGCCTGCCCCATCCTCTGCCCGGCCACCACCAGTACCACATCGAACATCCCGGAGGCTACATGGTCCAGGCCGGCTAAAGCAGTTGAACCGCCTGTAGCTCCGCCGGTATTGATCCTCATCAGGGGTTTATTCAGGGCGCCTGCTGCATCAGCACACCATTTATCCAGTCCAACAACGCCATCCAGAGCCTCCGGACCAATGCCAAAAACCACGGCATCAATATCTTTAGCCGTCAGTCCGGCATCGTCAAGGCACCTCCTGGTTACCTCAAAATACATATCGGGAGAGGAAACCGTGAGGTGTTTGGTCTTATATTTAAACTGGCCTGTCCCTACAATTGCTACTCTTCTTGCCATCTGTTTATCTCCATCTCTCACTTGCTGAGAATAGTCACAAAGTTACTCTGGCCGCAGATTCCGCTCATGCCATGCGCCAGAGCTACCCTGGCCTTCGGCGCCTGCCTTTTGCCGGCCCGGCCGCTTACCTGCAGGGCCGCTTCGGCGACCTTGAATAATCCCACCGCCGTAATTGGATTGGAGGACAGCATTCCTCCGGAGAGATTGACCGGGAGTTTCCCCTGGCTAAAAGGCGCACCGCTGTCAATGAATCGGCCACCCTCCCCCTCCTGGCAAAGACCCAGGGCTTCGTATTCCATCAATTCCTGGTAGGAAGTGATATCACAAATTTCTGCAACGTCGATTTCCTGGAGCGGGTTTTTGATTCCAGCCATAGCATAGGCCTTCCTGGCCGCCACAGTTAATGATGGCAGCCGCCATAGCTCCCTGTCTCCCATGTGATAGGTATCGGTCGCCCAACCTATTCCCGCTATCCAGGCAGCCACCGGCCGCCCCAGCTTTTTAGCTTTCTCCTCTGTAGCCAGGACTACGGCGCAGGCACCATCCGATTCGGTGGCCAAATTTAATCTCCTCAATGGCCAGGCTACGTATTCTGATTTTAAAACTTCTGCCATGGTGACCGCAGAACGCAGGTGCGCCTTATCATTGTTGAGAGCATTAGCGCGGTTCTTAACGGTAACTTTAGCCGCCTGCTCTGGGGTGATCCCCCACTTATCCATATAGCTTTTCGCCTGCGCCGCGCTGGCAGTAATCCAGTTGAGTCCTATTGGCCGATAAAAGAAAGGATCGAAACTAAATTTGGAAATAAGGTCTAAATTGGTCTGCGAGCACATGGTCCAGCTTACCACGACGGCGGTCTCGAAATGACCCGAGAGACAGCGCATATAAGCTAGCGCCAGAGCAGAAGCGCCATCATCCTCTACCCTGATTTCATCTTTCTGATAGGCGTGGGCAGGCAGGGCCATGCTCATGGCTCCAATCAGCCGGCCATCCATCTGGTCAGACTCTGCCATGACCACGGTATCGATATCCGACTGGGCGATTCCGGCATCCTTTAAAGCCAGGCTCGTGGTCTCGAATATCAAATCCGACATCGAGTCCTTGCGGTTCATCGCCTCGCATTTAGTCTCGTGAATCCCAATTATGCCAATCTTGTTTTGCATCATTGGACTTTATTCTCCTGTATATCTGGGTTTTCTCTTTTCAGCAAAGGCCTTCACTCCCTCCGCCCGGTCCTTGGACAGGCCGAGCAGGGTTAAAACGCTGAAGGCATAGGCATTAACCACATCCACGGGGGCTGACACGGCTTGCTTCACTATGGCCTTGGTGTACTTTGAGCCCAGCGGGCTTTTCTCGGCAATCTTAGCCGCTAGCTCATTGGCGGTTTCCATCAGCTTGTCAGCGGGGACCACTTTGTTCACAAAACCTGCCTTTTCCAGTTCTCTGGCCGGCCAGAGGTCGCCGGTGAGAAGAAGCTCCATGGTCTTCTTATACCCGATTTGCCGCGGCAGCAGGTTAGTGGAAATTGGTCCCATTAAAATATAGGTAGCATGGCCGTCCCCGATCCGTGCATCCTCAGAAGCAATAATAATATCACACCACAGACAAATTTCAAAGCCCCCGGCTATGGCATATCCGTTCACAGCCGCAATCAGAGGTTTGGTACAATTTTCAATCCTGGCAAAGGTAGCCCCGGCAGTCCTGTGAAACTCGGCCTCGGCTTCCTTGTCCAGACCATTGGCTGTATTCCGATCATTAACATCGCCCAGGTCCGCACCGGCGCAGAACGCTTTCCCCGTGCCGGTGAGAATTATCACCCTTACGTCCCTGCTATTCTCGGCATCATTCATGGCATCTCCCAGTTCGCGCAAAAGCGGCAGACTGAGGGAGTTCATTTTCTGCGGCCGGTTGATGGTAATCGTCGCCACCCCATTTTTATTCTTCTCATAGAACAAGAATTCGTATTTATTCGCCATATATTTCATCCCCCTTTTTGGACCCTATTTACCTTTAAATACGGGTTTGCGTTTTTCGTTGAAGGCCCGTATCCCTTCATCCCGGTCTTCCGATCTGGAGCCAACCAGAAAAGACATCATGACCAGTTCCATTTTAGCTTCGATATCCGGCAGCATAGTCTGATTTATCAT
>JAGDMY010000120.1 GCA_017860765.1 Chloroflexota bacterium
TTCGTGGCAGCCGGAATTGTGTTCATAACCTTATTTTTCTTCTCCGCTCCTTATGGCCGGCATCTCCGCAAGGGGTGGGGTCCGGCTGTAAATAACACCCTGGGCTGGGTGGCGATGGAAGCTGCGGCTCCGCTAACCTTCGCGGCCTGTTTTTTCATCGGACGCGAGACGTTGACCGCCGCAACCTTGATTTTTCTCGGACTCTGGGAGGTGCATTATTTGCACCGGGCTTTCCTGTATCCTTTTTCCCGCCGGGGAAAAACGCAGCGCCTTTCGCTGATCGTCCTGCTATTCGGATTATTTTTCAATTTTATCAACGGCTACTTAAACGGCCGTTATCTATTTACTTTTTCAACGGCCTATACCAACGCCTGGCTGGTCGACCCGCGCTTTATTTGCGGGCTGATAATTATGATCGCTGGATTCGTTATCAACCGTCAGGGGGACACCATCCTCAGGAATCTGCGGCAGCCGGGAGAAGACCGCTATAAAATACCCTACGGCAGTTTCTTCCGCTGGATCTCCTGCCCCAATTATCTGGGAGAAATCATTATCTGGACAGGCTGGGCAATAGCTACCTGGTCCTTACCCGGCCTATGCTTCGCGGTATGGACGGCGGCGAATCTGGCGCCCCGCGCCCGGGCTCACCACCGATGGTACAGGAGTCAATTCCCGGAATATCCTGAAGAAAGGAAAGCGCTCCTCCCCGGGGTATGGTAGGACGAAAAACCTGGCTTTCCACCCTCCCTTGTGAAACATGGACCTGCTCTTCCAGCCGCGGATGAATCTTTTCAAAAGTTATTCGTCTATTGTAGAAGGCTGATACGTCTAATTTAGACTTATTGAATAGTCAATACCAGTCTAATATTGACAAGTCAGGCTCGTTCAATTAACATTAATCTAATAATTTTACGAAAGCATAAACAGGAAAGGATGACGGCGTCGATGGACAAAGCTGCTCAAAGACAGGACCTGGACGAAAAGACGTATATCAAAGGCCTCAGTTTTATTGGTGCTCATGCTATGGAAGGAAAGCCGACTGCAGTGGATGTCAGGGAGGGAAAAATCATCCGGCTGAGGCCCTTCCATTATGATTGGAAGTATAAACCGGAAGAGTTCGATCCCTGGAAGATAGAAGCGCGCGGCAAGAGCTTCGAGCCGAAATTGAAATCACTCCTGGACCCCCTGGCACTGGCCTATAAAAAGCGGGTTTATTCTGCCAATCGCATTCTCTTTCCCCTGAAACGGGCGGATTTTAATCCCCACGGAGAGAGAAATATTCAGAACCGCGGCAAGAGCGGATTCGTTCGCATATCCTGGGAAGAAGCTCTGGATATTATTGAAGGCGAGATTAGAAGGGTAGTGGACCAGTATGGACCCTATGCTATTCTTTGCCAATCGGACGGACACGGAGAGACCAAGTGTGTGCATGGCCCGCACGGAGCGCAGAGGGACCTGCTGCGCCTGTTGGGTGGATACACCCAGCAATGCCGCAATCCGGATAGCTGGGAGGGCTGGTACTGGGGTGCCAAGCATGTCTGGGGACAGGAGCCGGTGGGTCAGGGGCGCCAGTGTAATCTGGTCCCCGACATTGCTGAGAATACCGGTCTCCTGCTGTACTGGGGCTGTGACGCTGAGTCTACCGGCTGGGGATGGTCGGGTCAAATAGCCAGCCGCCTGATGTACTGGTTCACCGAGCTGGGTATTAAATCAGTTTTTGTTTGCCCTGACCTCAACTATTCCGCGGCAGTCCACGCCGACAAGTGGATTCCTGTACTCCCCAATACCGATATGTCCCTTCAACTGGCGATTGCCTATGTCTGGATTACCGAAGACGCTTATGATAAAGAATATGTCAAAACCCATGCCATCGGGTTCGAGAAAGTCCGGGACTACGTAATGGGCAAAGAAGATGGTATTCCCAAAACACCCAGATGGGCTTCCACAATATGCGGGGTACCTTCCCGAATCATCAAAGCCCTGGCCAGGGACTGGGCATCTAAAGCTACTTCCCTGGTCCATAGCAACGGCGGAGGATATATCAGGGGTCAGTTTTCGACTGAACCAGGCCGTATGGAAATCATATTGATGGGAATGCAGGGGTTAGGCAAACCCGGGGCCAATCAGTTCAAATTGATCGAATGGGCTATCTTTAACGATCCAAATCAGATGGCCCTTCCCAGATCAAAGGTTTTTCCAGACATGATGGCAGCGCATCACGGATTTAATTTTCAGAACATACCCAGGCAACACATTCCCAAGACTCTCATCGCGGATGCGATCCTCAATCCTCCCCTCAGCTGGTACGGCACGACCGTCCTGGCCATGCCCCGCGAAAACCAGTTTACCAGGTATACCTATCCCGCACCTGGCTGCTCCGAAATCCACATGATATGGACGGATTCACCCTGCTGGATCACCTGCTGGAACCAGGGAAACCGCTTTATCCAGGCGGTCAGGGACCCCAAAATAGAATTCATGTTGGCCCAGCACCCCTGGCTGGAGAATGACTGTCTCTTTGCTGATATCGTGCTGCCCGTCAATACCAAATTTGAAGAGGATGATATAGCCGGCGATGGCGGCAGCGGTCAATTTAATACAGTGATTGATGAAAAAAGATGTATTGAGCCTCTGGGTGAATCCCGCAGTGATTATGAGATTGCCTGCCTGGTTGCCGAACGATTGGGACTGCTGGAGAAATATACGCAAGGCAAGACTGTAGAAGAGTGGATAAAGGTGGGTTTCGAAACCTCCGGGGCCAAGGACTATATAAGTTTCGCGGAATGGAAGCAGAAAGGATATATTATATTTCCCACCGACCCCGAATGGAAGAAGAGCCCTCCCGGCTTGAGGACTTTCCATGATGACCCTGAGAAAAATCCCCTGCCGACGCCCACCGGCAAGCTCGAGTTTTACTCGCAGACTCTGGCGGAAAAGTTCCCCGATGACAATGAACGTCCGCCTTATCCCAAATGGATACCCTTCAATGATACCCACCAGGAAAGCCTGCTGCACCCCCGGGCGAAGGACTATCCCCTCCTGGTGGTCTCGAATCATCCCCGCTGGGGAGTCCACGCCAACCATGACGATATCACCTGGTTCAGGGAAATCAAGACCTGCCGGGTCAAAGGCCCGGATGGATACCTCTACCATACTGTTTGGTTAAATCCGGTGGATGCCGCCAGTCGGGGTATCGCGGATGGTGATGTGGTTAAAATTTACAATGAAAGGGGCGCTACCCTCTGCGGGGCCATGGTAACCGAGAGAATGATGCCGGGGGTGATATCCACTGACCACGGCGCCAAGTATGATCCTATTGTCCCGGGAGAACTGGACCGGGGGGGTGTGATTAATACCATAGTCCCCCCCAACCTGACATCGAAAAATTGTGCCGGGATGGCTACCTGCGGCTTCCTGGCCCAAGTTGAAAGGGCGAATTTGGCTGAGTTGCAGAAGAAATATCCTGATGCTATGAACCGGCCTTTCCATCCAGCAGCGGGTCCGTATGTTGACGGATTCCTGCTCAATCAGATAAGATAATTCATCAAGAGCACAACCCGAGCAACGGGAAGAAGTGGTATATTTAGTTGAAAGGTGGAACCCGGAATAATTTTTTTTCGCAGAAAAGGAGATAAATTATGCAGGATGCTAATAAATCCCACAAACCCGCTCCAGGAGAAAAGACGTTCGTAAAAGCGCTCGGTTTTATCGGAGCTCAAGCCATGGATTCGAATCCCATAACCGTTGACGTCAAAGACGGCAAAATCGTCAGGTTCAGACCATTATACTACGACTGGAAGTACAAACCTGAGGAGTTTAACCCCTGGACGATTACAGCCCGGGGTAAATCTTTCAGCTCAACTATGCGTCCGACTCTGGGCCCGGTTACCCTGGCCTATAAAAAGAGAGTCTACTCTCCCAATCGTGTCCTCTATCCGATGAAGAGGGCTGACTTCGATCCTAAGGGCAACCGCAACCTCCAGAATCGCGGTAAAAGCGGCTATGTCAGAATCTCCTGGGATGAAGCCCTGGATATCATTACCGGTGAGATCAAGAGGATTATTAAAAAATACGGCCCGTATGCCATCCTGGAGCAAGGCGACGGACATGGAGAGACCAAAACTGTCCATGCCGCCCATGGGTGCCACAGAAAACTGCTGAGGCTGTTGGGTGGCTACACAGAGCAGACAAGGAATCCAGACAGCTGGGAGGGGTGGTACTGGGGAGCCAAGCATGTCTGGGGGATGGAACCGGTGGGTCAGGGTAAACAGACCAATATCATTCCGGATATCGCGGAAAACTGCCAGATCATGCTGTACTGGGCGAGTGACTCTGAGACCACTGCCTGGGGCTGGGCAGGACAGATGGCCAGCCGCTTGATGTACTGGTTCACCGATCTGGGAATAAAATCCATTTTCATATGCCCCGACCTGAACTATTCAGCCGCCGTCCATGCTGACAAATGGATCCCTATCTTACCCAACACCGATGCTGCGTTGCAGTTCGCGATTGCCTATGTCTGGATTACCGAAGGGACCTATGATAAAGAGTATCTCAAAACCCATACCATTGGCTTTGAGAAGATCAGGGACTATGTCCTGGGCAAGGATGATGGGATTCCCAAGACCCCCAAATGGGCCGAGCCTCTGACCGGAGTCCCGGCGAGGATCATTAAAGCTTTAGCCCGGGACTGGGCCTCCAGGCCCACCTCCACCTGCCATGGCAACGGCGGAGGCATGATCCGGGGTCCCTATTCCAGCGAGCCTGCCCGCATGGAAGTCGTTTTGCTGGGGATGCAGGGGTTGGGTAAACCGGGGATAGCTCAGGTCAAGCTCATCGAGTGGTGTTTGTTTGGCGACTTCACCTATATGGGACTCCCCAAATCCAAGGTTGTGCCGGATCTTCTTTTGGCCGGAAGACCTGAAGAACCAGAAGCAGCCCATCACGGTTTTACCTTCTGGGACCTGCCCAAGCAGATCATTCCCAAGGACCTCATTGCGGATGCTATCCTGAATCCACCTTTGGAATGGTATGGCACCACCCTGCTGGCCGAACCGCGGGAAAACCAATTTAAGAAATATAAATATCCGGCCGACGGCTGTTCTAAAATCCATATGATCTGGACAGATTCCCCCTGCTGGATTACTTGCTGGAACGGCGGCAATCGCTTAATCGAGGGTTTGCAGGGTCCTGAGATTGAATTTTTCCTGGCCCAGCAGCCCTGGCTGGAAAATGACTGTCTCTTTGCCGACCTGGTTTTACCCGTCAGCACCAAGTTTGAGGAGAACGACATCGCCGCCGATGGCGTTACCGGCAATTTCAATACTCTGATATATGAAAGAAAATGCATCGAACCTCTGGGTGAATCTAAGAGCGACTGGGAGATCGTCTGCATGATTGC
>JAGDMY010000121.1 GCA_017860765.1 Chloroflexota bacterium
CCGTGCTTTGATGGTTCCTAAACGCTTTCTTAAAACTTCCTCCTGATTTTTAAGATAACTCATCTCTTACCCTGTGGTATTTAGTTGAATAATGCACTTGCCGCTACCGAAACCGGTTATCGGTCCTTTTCCTTGTGGACCTGTACCATCCTTTTTAGGCACAATTATCACCCCCTTATGGTATATTTTTAATTGAAGCTCACGGCCTAAATCCAATACCCCTCTATAATTAATCTCCTTGGCCAGCTTGCGGCAATCTGGCGCTATCCTCAATCTGACCGATTTTGGAATTTTCTTCACCGTCGCGACGGCATTTCGGCCATCCGGCCCCTCTGCCGCAACATCGACCCCCCTGCATGAACTGTGGATCAACTTCGAAGTTCCCCCCTTCAATCCGGATGGCCTTGCCATTAAGAAGTACATCCGATATCTTACGCCTGGCGGAGGCCAGTATTCTCTGAAAGGTGGGGCGAGAAATATTCATTTTCTCGGCTGCTTCCTCCTGTTCTAATCCCTCCAGGTCCTTTAGTCTGATGGCTTCCGCCTCTTCGATAGAAAGGTTGACCTCTTCAAGTTCCCGCATCGGGATCCCAGCCGGTTTAAAATAGGTTACATTCGGCAAATAAGCGATGCGCCGGCATTTAATCGGCCTCGACATACTCCCAACTCCTTATTATGAGCGTATGCTCATAATTAATGCTATTATATTTAAAACGTCGTTGTCAAATCGAGGTATAAAAGCTCTCGCCTATATCTGAGTGATAAGTTTACTCTGGGGACAAATCAGGTGCTTTGTTGAGTTGGGTTACATATTTTATTTACTCTAAATATTTAGAATAGCCTTCCCCTACCCAGGAGGTACTGAACCGGGATTCGCCCAGCCTGCGTAAAAATTTCAGATAGCTTAATCCTTCAGCGCAGGCGCTATATCTAATGGCGCCTGGCTCAAGACATGTCCGGCATCTTTCCTGTTTTTCCATTCCCTTCCGCCAGGCCTGAGCAAGCGGACCTCCCCATATCGTTTCCGGTTCTTGCTTTCTTAAATCTCCTATAGGCGTGGCTATCATCTCGCAGGGAAAGACTTTGCCGTCAAATTCGATAAAAAGATAGTTATATCCCGCCGTACAGACCCAGGACTTTCTTCTGCTTTTCAAAAAGCGGCAGGTTTGCGCGTAGAAATAGCTCTTGTTTAGTTCGCTGCGACTGTAAAATTTGGAAATCTTGTGATAATCGCCCGGTCCTAATATTAATTTGTCCTGCCGGTCAAGATTTCTGAACCTCCCTGCTGTAAAGAAGACCGGGGAAATGATATGAAAGAGGCCTTTAGCTAAGGCGTAATCCAGGATGGAATCCAGATTATCGATGTTCTGGGGCAGAATGGTAGCCTTGATACCGGCCAGAAAATTAGGGTACTCTTTTTTCAGCTCCAGAAGTCCCTCGATGGTTTCCGTAACCAGCTTATAAGCGTCTTTCGTACCCCGGATTGTATCATGAATTTTGCCTATTCCATCGAAAGAGTTCACGCTGACCAGGTCAATATTGGTACGCTGCAGCCCCTCCAGGATATTCCGATAGTTGGCGACGGTTTTTGCTGGCAGGAGACCGTTCGAGGTGATAATAATGCTTCTCAATTTGGTTAAGTGGTTCGCTTTCAGTCCGGCAACACCGGTCGCCAGATCCACCAGGTCGTCCCTGAGATGGGGCTCACCGCCGGTTAAGTCCAGTTCGACCAGCTGAGAGCATACCGGGCTGGATAATATTTTAAGAATCTCCCGTCCGGACATTTCCAGGCTCTGAATACTGGGGATCTCCCGGCTTCTTTTCCAGAGATTGCACATCAGGCAGTGAGAGTTACAGCGGTGAGTTAGGGCCAGGCTCATCACGCTTGGTTTTAAGGGTGTAGCTCTGAGTCTATGGCGCCGAAAATTAAGTGCGTTATCTTGAAGAATTTTTTCTGTCTTAATATAATCGTTCTGTTCCAATCTTCTAAGCCCAGATATTTTTTATTTCCGCGTCATGGTTTTTACATCTAAAATCTAATGTAGCTTAATATTAAACTATATATCGATACAAATGATATAGCCCGGTTCCGCACCAATCCACATAATATTCCCGGACATAAGCGGAACCGGTGTGTTATAATCTCTTCAACTTACCCAATATTTTGGCAGGCAACCCGGGGACTGCTCGGTAGGAAATTTTTTAGAAACAATATTTGGGGGAGGTTAAAATGAGACCGCTGCAAACCGATTTGTCAATTTATCGCAAGTTTAACTTTGAGAGGCCGCCGGTAGGCGTCAAATTCCTGTTCCACAAACCGGAAGGCATTGAGCCACTGGGCAAAACTCTGGGTCTCTGCGAAATGCTCAAAGAGGCACAATTGAGAGGAGAGCCTTTCTACTTTACTAAAGAGAATGAGGATTGCTTCGGGAAAGCATTCCTGGGCATGATGGGGGAATCACCTGAACTTGGGGACGGCGGTCAGTTGGGAATCAAATTTGAAATCTTTCAGGAGGCACATGCTAACAGCCGGTCGCGCCGGTTCCAATATAATATGGAAAAGGGTATGGCTAACTATGTTGTTCTTGCCCCATTGGACAGGATAACCTTTGAGCCAGACCTCCTGATTCTTACCGCCCCTCCCAGCCAGGCAGAAATTGTGCTCAGGGCAATGACCTATTCTAGCGGCGAAATGTACGAGAGCAAGTCAACCTGTGTCGGGGGTTGTTCCTGGCTTTTCATTTATCCTTATCTCAGCGGCAAGGTGAATTACATTATTACCGGGCTGGCTTATGGCATGAAGGGAAGACAGGTATTTCCCGAAGGACTGCTCCTGATATCCATCCCTCATAACTGGATACCGACGATTACGCAAAACCTCAGGGAAATGAAATGGGTTCTGCCGGCATACACTCTGGGCAGGGAAAAATTCATACAGTACGAACATCAGGTACTGAACGAGCTGGCCAGGGAGTGTCAGAATCCTTGATTTTAGGCCGGGGGAGTACCGGGGGTAGATTGAGTGACATTATAAACGGTCGTTAAAATCTTTTAAAAAGGGGTTAATGAAATGCCAAAGAAAATCATTCTCTACAATCTAGCGGACAATGTCACCGAGAAGGAATTCAAGGAATACGTTACCAGGGAGAAAGGTCCACTGATCTCCAGCCTTCCCGGCGTCAAGAAATATGAGCTGGTCAAGGTAACAGGTGCCATGGGGGGGAAGATTCCCTATAAATACGTGGGCATCGTGCACGTGACCAGCCTGGAGGAGTACGACCAGAAAGCCACCAAAACGCAGAAATATCAGGACTTTTTGAAGAAATTCGGACCAATGGCCAAAGACCTGATAATGCTTTCCGGTGAAGAGATTTATTAAAGCAAATATGCGCCTGGTAAACTGAGTTCGACAAAGTGCAAATGAGCCTGTATCATTTTGTGCTCAATAGTTAAAGTCGCACGGGTGGGAGGGGCATATGAATCTGGAGCATCTGCTGACCGACGAGCATCGTCAGCTACGCAATACGATAAGAGAGTTTACTCATAAAGAGATTATACCCAGGACCAGGGAACTGGAGGCTGACTACAGCCTGGTCGAGGAAGTGCACCAAAAACTTGTCGATATGGGAATACAGGCCGCCGGCTACCCCAGGGAATATGGAGGGGGCGGCGGACTTTCCCCGTTGATGCAGGTGATTATGGGTGAGGAACTTGCCAGGGGCGACGGCGGCATTGCCATGACTGCCAGCGTCAATGCGGGGGCGGTGCTCTCCGCAGCCATCCAGGCCAACAACAGGGCGGTTATGGACCGGTTTATTCCCCTGTTTACCCGGGGGAAACTGGCTCATGCCTGTTTAGCTATGACCGATGAGGCAGGCGGGGCAGACACCGAGAACCCTTTGCTGCAGGGTGCCGGCATTAAGACGATTGCCAGGCTGGAGGGTGACGAGTGGGTCATTAACGGCAATAAATCCTGGCCTACCCACGGCGGCATTGCCGAGGTCTACATTACCGTTTGTACCACAGACCCGAAAGCGGGAGATGAGGGTATCGCATTGATTTACGTCCCTCGTGACGCGCCAGGGCTCACCTTTGGCAGGCCGGAGAAAAAGATGGTGTATAAAACGGTAGTCAATGGCTCCGTGTACTACGATAATGTCCGGGTGCCCAGGGAATACCGAGCCGCGGGGCCAGGTGCTGATGCCCGGATATTCTATGCGGCTATTGCCGCCGGAGCTCAGTTGCATTCTGCGATACAGGCCCTCGGCATTACCGAAAGGGCTTTCGATATAGTGCTCGAATATACTGGCATCCGTAAGGGGGGATTTAAGCCGGTCAGGCAGCATAGCCTGGTGGCTGGCATCATTGCCGATATGGCCGTCGGCATCGATATGATGAGGGCCGGCGTATACAACCTGGCCATGATGTTCGAGAATGCCAATTTCTACGGGCCACCATTTTCCAAGCAGTTCATCTCCAAGGCAGCGGCGGTAAGGGTGTTCTGCAGCGATGCCGGCGTAGAACTAATCAACAAGGGAGCCGAGCTGCTCGGCTCCATGGCGATTTCAGAGGACTTCCCTTACGAGAAGTGCCTGCGTGACATCAAGATATTGCAGCTCTGGCTCGGGGGTCAGCAGATTTGCCGCTACCGCGTGGCTAACGGTTATTACGATTTGAAAAACTGGGCTTAGACACTCCCAGAATCTGAGAAAAGAGGAGATAAAACCTTGCTGTATAGTTTCAGAAATAGAGAACCCATAATCGGAAAAAACACCTACATCAGCGAGCAGGCCGTCTTGATTGGAGATGTGAGGATAGGTGACGATTGCTATATCGGGCCGGGAGCAATATTAAGGGCTGATTATGGGGCTATTGAGGTTGGTGATGGCTCGGCTGTCGAGGATGGCGTAGTGGTGCATAGTCCTCCCGATATTACCTGTAAGATTGGTAAGAAGGTCACTATCGGGCATGGAGCTATCGTACATTCCAGCGCAATTGGAGACTCGGCTACCATAGGTATGGGTGCGATAATCAGCATCGAGGCTCAGGTAGGTGCCGAGACCACGGTCGCTGAGGGATCGGTGGTCAGGATGAAGCAAATAGTCCCGCCATCGGTCATTGTGGGAGGGAATCCTGCCAAGGTGATAAGGCAGGTAACAAAGGGTGATAAGGAGTTTAACGACTACGGTAAAGCCGCCTATATCGACCTGGCTCATGAATATCTCCGTGAGGGTTTGAAAAAGGTGGAAACGGGGAGTAACGCCAAATCTTGATCGTTTGAGCAGATTATCAATTTATGATAGAGCAGTTAAAAACACCCAATCTGAGAAGGTCGATTAAATGAAAAGTCCCTGCAAAACC
>JAGDMY010000122.1 GCA_017860765.1 Chloroflexota bacterium
ACCAGGATGATAACCGCCATTACCAGCCAGTGCACCCACCAGATGCCGAATGGCCAGGGCTCGGTCAATGACGCTGCCCCCAGAATCATTTGGCTTTGCTCTAACATAGTTGGTTTAGTATATCCCTTATAACTTTCTTTTTTAGGAATTTCGCATTTTTATCTCTATCAGTCCATACCGACGGAAGTCGGTATCCAACGTCTCCTGGATTCCGGCTTTCGCCGGAATGGTCTTCATTATAAGGATCGCGAAAGTCCTAAATATTGGATTTTGAATTTTACCTGTCTACCTCACCCATGCAGATATCAATGCTGCCGAAAATAATTATGGCATCAGCGATTTTCCAGCCGATTATCATCTCACGCAGGGCTGAGAGGTTTAAGAGGCTGGGCGCCCGGATATGGCAGCGATACGGGGCGATTGAGCCATCCGAGACAATATAAAAGCCCAGGTCGCCTTTAGGAGCTTCGATATGGCCATAAGCTTCGCCCACCGGCGGGCGCAGGACCCGCGGTACGTCAGTCTTAACCGGGCCGGAGGTTATTTGGGCGGCGGCCTGTTCGAGTATACGGACGCTCTGCCGCATTTCTTCGACTCTGACGCGATAGCGATCATAGCAGTCTCCATGGGTGCCGGTGGGAATATCGAAACTGAACCGGTCATAGATTGAATAAGGGTCAGCCTTGCGAATATCCCATTTTACCCCGGCGGCACGCAGGACGGGCCCACTGGCAGCGATGTTGATGGCCATCTCTTTCGAGAGTATACCCACTCCCTTAGTGCGGGCAATTAAAATTTCATTTTCTTTAAGGAGGCGGTCATATTCATCGATATAAATCGGCAGCTGGGAGACCAGCGACTTCAGGGCCGGCAGAAACTCATCCGGAACGTCCTGGCTCACGCCGCCGGGGCGCATATAGTTGTAGGTCAGGCGCTGCCCGGAGGCCATTTCAAAGAGGTCCAGGATTTTTTCCCTCTCCCTGAGCATATAGAGTATAGGCGTCATGAAAGCCCCGCAGTCATTCATAAATGAGCCCACGGCTATCAAATGGCTGGCGAGCCTCTGCAGTTCCGCCATGATTACCCTGAGAAATTCAGCTCTTTCCGGGACCGGAATGCCTGCCAGCTTCTCGATGGCCAGACAATAGCCCAGATTGTTACTCATTGAAGCCAGGTAGTCCAACCTATCGGTCAGGGGGATAATGCCGAGATAAGTCCGCTCCTCGCAGAGTTTTTCTACTCCGCGATGGAGGTAGCCGAAGACCGGCTCCAGGTCAATAATGACCTCGCCGTCCATGGTGGCCTTCATCCGGAATACCCCATGGGTACTGGGATGAGCCGGCCCGATATTCAAAACAAACGGTTCAGTTTGCAGAGACATTTACAGATAGTCCTTCCGCAGAGGATATCCCTGAAAACCTTCCCAGAGGAAGATTCGTATCAAATTGGGATGCCCTTCAAAGCGGATCCCCATCAAATCAAAGATTTCCCGCTCCTCGAAATCGGCAGACTTATAAAGCGCCACCGCCGAGGGCACGCTCAAATTATCCCTGCCCTGGCAGCGGGTCTTGATCTTAAAGCTGTGGTTATGGGAAATCGAGACGAGCAGGTAAACCAGCTCAAAATAGTCCCATTGGTCCACGGCATGGATAGAAGTCAGGTAATCGAATTCAAGCCCGGGCGTGCTTTTCAAATAGCTCAAGACGTCGATTAGTGCTTCCGGCTTAACTGTGAGAAATTCCCGACCGGCCTCGGTTATGGAACCGGGGAGCTTTTCATTTATTTTGGCGGCCAGTTCGGATGTGGAGAGGGCTGTTGTCATTTGGTCGTGTTCCTTGTAATACTGGTGGCCTGGCTAAGCTTGCGCTGGAGCATCCTGACCCCATGGATCAAAGCTTCAGGTCGGGGCGGGCACCCGGGGACATAGACATCCACCGGGAAAAGGCGATTATATCCGGGCACAACGCTGTAAGAGGAAGCGAAAATGCCGCCGCTTATGGCACAGGAGCCCATCGCGATAACATATTTCGGTTCAGCCATCTGTTCATAAATTCTTTTAACCTGGGGCGCCATTTTCCAGGTCAGTGTGCCGGCTGTAATCATCAAATCAGCCTGCCGGGGGGAAGCGCGGACGATTTCCATGCCAAAACGCGACATATCCCAGCGCGAGGCTTCCGCGGTAATAAACTCAAAGGCACAGCAGGCGGGGAAGCAGACCACCGGCCACATCGAGGACTTGCGCGCCCAGCCCAGCACCGCATCCAGGGTGGTCAGGAGAATGCCCCTGGGTATTCCTTTCTCCAACCATTGGGCCGGATCCGCTGTCGCCAGTTGGCTGGCGGCTTTTAACTGCTCGATGCCCTGGCCTTCCAGCCTGTCCAGCTCGTGCTCGGGACCTATGCAGGCCTCACCCGGGTTATTTACTTCCATTCCAGGACCTTCTTTTTCCAGGCATATAGGTAGGCTACCACTGTGATGACGATGAAAACCACCATGATGATGAATGCCGAAATGCCCAGGTCCCTCAGATTAGCTGCCCAGGGATACAAGAAAATCACTAAAATATCCAGGGCCAGGAACACTAAGGCGTAGAAATAATAACGGAAATTAAAACGGACCAGAGTCTTGCCTATGGTAGGCATGCCGCATTCAAAGGAGGCGTTCTTCACAGGATTAGGTTTTTGGGGCACAAGCCCTATCAGCCTCAGGACTATGGGTACCAGTATGGTGACGGTGGCTAAAAGGCCAGCGGCGACTAAGAAGAGTCCAATATATCCAAAATCGATCAGCATTCTTATTTCTGCTTGGCTAGTAATTATTATACAGGCTTATTGACAGGGCGCTTAACTCAGAGCAATCGCTGTGAGGTGCATATTCATTATATAATATTTCCCTGCGCTTCCCTCCTCCGCGATTTCTCTATCATTATCACCCAATTTGTGATATGTGTCAAATAAAAATACAATCTGTAAAAATATTATACTAATATCTGCAAATTACGCAGTGACTTCCGTCACCTTTAGCATTAGAGTCGAGCCATTGAATTTGATATAATGAGGAAGTGCGCGTGATTGCCGGGACTGCTAAGGGGCACCAACTAAAAGGGCCTGACAGGGCTACTACCCGTCCAGCCACAGATCTGGTGCGGGGGGCCATTTTCTCGATGCTGGAAGGTCTGGCCAGTGACTGGTCGCTGGTGCTGGACTTGTATTCAGGCACGGGAGCGATGGGGATTGAAGCTCTGAGCCGGGGGGCGGGATGGGTGGATATGGTTGACCGCCAGAGGCGGTGTTGTGATATAATAAAGCAAAATTTGGCAAAAACCAGACTGGCAGAAAGGGCCCATGTCTACTGTTGCGAAGTAGAAAAGGCGCTCTCTTTCCTCGACAAGGAGTACGACATCATTATCATGGATCCGCCCTATCGCAATCAAGCTATTGGCGAGACTATCTCCAAATTGGCCAATTCCCGGCTGGTAGGGCGGGAGACCATCGTAGTGGTCACTCATTCCCCCCACCTCAATTTGGAGCCTGCCTATCCTCCCCTGACGTTAATCAAGGAAAGGCGGCATGGCGATAGTTGTATAGCCATATATCATAAGGAGGCTGCGTCGTGACGATTGCAATCTATCCCGGGAGTTTCGACCCCATAACCAACGGGCATATGGATATAGCCCTCAGGGCCAGCAAGCTCTTTGAAAAATTGATTATCGGGGTCTACGGCAGTCCCTCGGAAAAAGTGCTGCTCTTTCCAACCAGTGAGAGGGTCAAGCTAGCCAGGGAAGCGGTGCGCGGCGTGGCGAACATCGAGGTAGTGTCGTATACCGAACTTACGGGTGACTTCGCGCGTAAAGTGAAGGCCAAGGTTATGGTGCGGGGGCTGCGGATGGGCGGCGATTTCGAGAGGGAGTTCACTCTGAGCATGATGAACCGGAAACTCTTCCCGGATATCGAACAGCTCTGTCTGATGGCGTCAGTAGAGTACCAGTTTGTCAGTTCCAGCTTACTCAAAGAGGCGGCCAGCCTGGGTGGCAATATCGACGGGCTGGTTCCTCTCAATGTTGCTAATGCCTTGAGAAAAAAGTTCGGCGGCAAAAGTTAAATTATTTGACAAATAAATCTAATTATTTGACAATAGACTCAGGAGGGAATCGAATGGCTTATAAAATTAGTGAAGATTGCATTAGCTGCGGGGCCTGCGAATCGGAATGCCCCAATGCAGCTATTAAAGAAGGGGACAACATCTTCGTGATTGATCCCAATAAATGCACCGAGTGTGTTGGCTCCTATGACTCGTCAAAATGTGCCGAGGTCTGCCCGGTGGCGGCCGCGAACCCCGATCCGGCGCATAAGGAGACTAAAGAAGAGCTGCTGAAGAAATGGCAGGCCTTGCACCCGGGTGAAACTCCCAAAACTTAAATTCGCTTTAGCTTCGCGTATCCGCCACTTTTTTCTACATCCGCCATTGGATGACTCTGGATGATCGGTTTTCAGCGCGCCAGATAACCAAAAGGCCGGAATAATCCCCGGCCTTTTCATTGTCTGCAGGCAGATTTTATTGCAGGAACTGGCGTACGGTGTCGAATTCTTTAGGCAGCAAGCCTAACACGATCGGGAAGCGCTGCAGGAGAAACTGGCCCAGGGCTGAACCGGCGACGGTGCTGCCTCCTCCGGCGTATTTAACCCAGATGGCCAGGATAGCTGAGATGAAAATGGCCCCCAATATCAGCCCAAAAACCCCGCCCAGAAGACGGTTGAGCCATCCCAGGAGAATCGCCGATGCCATTCTGGTAAATATTACTCCCAGAATCGCGGCAATTATCATTACCACTACAAAGATGATGATAAACGCGACAACGCGGGCAGCACTGGGATTGGATATAAACCCCAAAACCCCCGCCAGAGCGATGTAGAAGCGCCCTGCCAGGACCACCCCTACCACCAGGCCTATCAGGGAGAACAGGGATTTGATCAGCCCGTTGGCGAAACCGCCGATCAGGGTTACAATCAGAAGGACGATGATTATGATATCCAGCCAGTTCATAACTCTTATATCTTACAACTTCCGGGGCAGTAATCCAAGGGCTGGGGCTCCTCTGCTCTCTTAACCCATCAGGTCTTTCTTGATTTGCTCAAATTGCTCCCGGGTTATTTCGCCCTTAGCATAGCGTTCCCTGGCAATATCCAGGGGGGAACCTGTATCGGTCCTGTAGCTGGTGCGCCCGAGCCTTCTTATCCCCCAGACAATCAAAGCGATAATGGCCCCCCAGACGATTACCATCCACAGGATACCCAGGCCCATCATGCCCCA
>JAGDMY010000009.1 GCA_017860765.1 Chloroflexota bacterium
CGGCGGTAATCATTGGTGAGAACGGCGAGGTTTGCATAGACAGTTCCCTGTGCCCCGGCTGCGGAATTTGTGCCCAGATTTGCCCGCAAGAGGCCATTGTCAAGGAAGGGAGTGCGTAAAAATGGCGACGAGGATAAAAGAGATTAACATTATAATTGCGGGGACGGGTGGCCAGGGGGTGGTGCTGATAAGTGAAATTCTAGGCCACGCTGCGGTCCGCGACGGGTTGAGGGTCAGAGGCTCCGAAGTCCTGGGCATGGCCCAGAGGGGGGGCCCGGTTTTCAGCAACATCCGCCTGGGGACCGAGGTGGAAGCTCCCATGAATGCTGAGGGGACCTGCGACATACTGGCGGCCCTCGAGCCCAGCGAGACCCTGCGCTATATTCAATATCTGAATAAGACCAGTATAGTGGTGTTCAATACCCGTAAAGTGATTCCGGCGACTGTCACCCTGGGCAAAAGCGGCTATCCGGCGCTGGACCAGATCGAGGCGAAACTGGCGAAGGTGACCGCTAACTTAATCGGTCTCGATGCACTTGACCTGGCGGAAAAGGCCGGCAGCCGCCAGTCCGTGAATGTGGTCATGCTGGGCACCATCTTCGGCAGCGGCAGGGTACCGCTGAAAATAGAGACGGCAAAGGCCATAATCAGGGAGCGTTTCCCAGGTAAAGTGGCCGACATTAATATTCGGGCCTTCAGACTGGGACTGGAAGCCGCCCGCAAAGCTTCAACTTCCAGCGTTTCTGGCGGCAGTTCAATCTGAAAGAGGAGAAAGCTGTGAAAATTACGATAATGGGCTCAGGAAATATTGGCAGCCTGTTTGGCGCGCTATTAACGAAGGTCGGAAACGACGTCACCCTGGTAGATATCCGGGATGATCTCATCGAGGCTATCCAGAAAGAGGGGATCCGGATCGATATGTCCAACGGGCAGTCCACACAGGTCAGGGTAAAAATCACCCGGGATGTGGGGTCCATCGGAATCTCGGACCTGATTATCATCAGCACTAAAGGCTATGCCACCCGGGCAGCGGTGGAAAACGCCTTGTCCCTGGTAGGAGAAAACACCTCTGTGCTCTCTGTTCAGAATGGGGCGGGGAATATTGAGACCATTGCCGAGGTGTTGAAAGGTGACTCCCGCGTAATCGGCGGTGTTTTTCACTGCATCGTGACCCCCCTGAAGCTGAACCACCTGAGTTGGATCGTGGGGACGGGGGGCCTCAAAATCGGCCCCATGAACGGCAGGATGACTCCCAGAATAGGGGAGGTCGTCGAGGCTTTCAAGGGCACCGGGATCGATGTGGTCACTTCGGATAGGGTCCAGGACCTTATCTGGAGCAAATTGCTTTTAAATACCAACATGGCTGCGGCCACGGTGTTGAAAATAACCAACGATGAGTACCTTTACTATCCTTCCTGCGCCAGGCTGGTGAGGATGATTGCTGAGGAATGCGTGCGGGTAGCGCAGGCCAAGGGCATTAACCTGGAGCATCCTGAAGACCCCATTCAGCCCATTTTCGATATTATGGCGAAATTCCGCGATTCAGGGACCAAGCCTAAATGTTCGATGTACCAGGATATGGAAAACGGACGTAAGACCGAGATTGACACGATTCATGGCAGCATCGTGAGGGAAGGCCAGAAACATAATATTCCCACCCCGGTCAATGAAACCATGGTGCTGCTGGTCAAAGCCATGGAGGAGAAGACTATCAGAAACCGGGAGGAGGCGGGGCGAAAATAGAGGCCAGGAGTGGCGATGCGGTTTCAACCGCCCGTGATCAATACGGCGATGAGCAGCTCGTCCCCTTCGCTGATTGGGTCGGTGAGCCTGGCCTTGTGAACGCTCTCCGAATTCACATACACGAAGACCTGCCTGAGAAATTCTCCGGGCCCTGCGAAGATCAAAGGTCCCACGCCCGGGAACTGTCTGGCCAGGTCTTCGAGACATTCGCCTACGGTTCTTCCGCTAACCCTGACGGAGCCCGGGTTGCCCAGGTACCATTGCAAAGCCGGATAAAACAATTTAACTTTAATGCTCATCTTTGTTACTATTGATATAACATCCTCAATACTAGCCAGCGAGTTGTTTCGAGAGTCGGAGCAAACCGATTACCGGGAAATTCAAAGCCAGATTGAATTAGTGCCTGTATTTTTGAGCAACACAGGCTAATATGGCTCTTTTAACCAGCGTCCTGGCGATTTGGATTTTATACCGGTTATTGATCAACGGGAAAGCCTCAGTTGAAACGCTATCGGCCGCACTATCTGCAATCGCCTCATCCACTCTTTTCCCAATTAAGAATTTTTCTGCCCAGGCAGCTCGATAGGGGGTATTGTAAACGGCATTGAGACAGATTCGAGCCTTTGTAACCACCCTGCCCCGAAACTCAATAGCGGCGGCGCAGTTCACTATAGGAAAGTCGATTGATTTGCGAAGGGCAAATTTGCTGAAACTGTACCTGGTTGCCTGTCCGGGTCGGGGTATTTCAATCTCGGTTACCAGCTCGTCATCATTCAAAACGGTGGTCTTGTCACCCTCGACCGCGAAGAAGTCTTCGGCCTTAAGAACGCGCCGGGACGTTTTTATCCTGGCGCCCAGGGCCACCAGGGCCGGAGCTAAATCAGAGGAGTTCACCGCCACGCAGCCGCAGTTGAAACAGCGACTGGCCTCCATTTTAGTCTCCCCCGGCTGAAGGCCTGTCACATCTTCCAGCTCAAGTCCGCCGATTCTCTCCTTGGCAGGGCGCTCGGGTGCTTCCATCCGATCGGTCTTTACCAGAGCACGGCTGTCAAATTTCTGGCAGGCTGCGGACCTGCGGGCGTTCCGGCCCTGGTCCATAGAGCTGTTACCCCCCAAATAGATGTTGATGGACTGCGCCGCCTCCCGGCCGGAGGTAATGGCCGCCACAACTGTGGCCGGACCCGTGGCGAAATCTCCGGCGGCAAAAAGGTTTTTCCCCAGACTATAGCCTGCAGCCAGTTTTAACCTTCCGTTTTTATCGAGCCTGCCAGCCGGAACCACGGAGGTATCCGGCTCCTCACCTATAGCTTTCACTACAGCGTCATATTCACGGGAAAAATCAGAGCCCCTGATGGGCACTGGCCGGGGCCTTCCGCTGACGTCCGGTGGACCGAGCTTCGTCCGGGTACATTTCAGGACTACTTTACCATCCTTTTTAACGGCGGATAGGGGGGAGGTCAGGAAATGGATTTTTATTCCTTCCTGTTCGGCTTTTGATACCTCTTCCTTTAAGGCAGGCATTTCGTCCCGGTTGCGCCGATAAATAATCACCGGTTCAGCCCCCAGCCTCAGCAAGGTCCGGGCGACATCTACCGCGGAATTGCCGCCCCCTAACACGGCCACCCTCTTTCCCGGTATGGCCTGATTGCCGGCACTGGAGCTTCTCAAGATTTCCATAGCGGACAGCGTGAATTCATCTCCGGCGATGCCGGAGGGCCTCTCTTTCCAGGCCCCGCAGGCAAGCAACACCGCGTCAAAACTCTGCATAAGTTTACCGATTTTGATATCCCCGCCCAGCTTGCTCCCCAGCTTAAACTGGACCCCCATATTTTCCAGGGCTTTAACCTGGCGGTGGACTACCTCCTTCGGAAGACGGAAAGGGGGTATGCCGTACATCAGCATTCCGCCAGCCCGCGCCATAGCCTCGAATACGCTAACGCCATATCCCATTTTTCTAAGATAGTACGCAGCTGTGAGGCCGGCTGGCCCTGAGCCTATTATGGCAATGCCCTTGGGATTGCTGTTGCGAGGAGATTTATACCAACGACCCGAGTTCCGGAGCATGCAGTCGCCCAGGAAACGCTCGATTGAACGAATTGAGACAGGTTCATCCAGGTAGTCACGGTTGCATTGACTTTCGCAAAAGTGGGGGCAGACCCTGCCGGTTATCGCGGGCAGGGGATTAGTCTTTATGAGGGTGGCCGCAGCCTCCACCATTCGATCTTCCCTGATTTGACTTAAAAAGGCTGGAATGTCATTGCGGGCCGGACACTCTTTTATGCAGGGGGTGGTATTGACCCTGGTGGCCCCGAATATGGAGTGATACCTGGCGTCGCCTGTCAGGGCGTAGCAAAGTTTCCCGCCTTTCCGGAGACAGTAAAAACGATTGTCAGGCACCCAGTAATACCAGCAGCGGTTGCTCTGGCAGATATTTCCCGCGATGGTCCCCATCTCCCGAATATGGGGCGAAGCGGTCCAGTGAGCAGCTTCGGCCAATAAGGAATACCTTTGGTTGACTTTCCTGTTAATAGCGATATCCTCCAGTCTGGTCAGAGCGCCGATATGCAGACCGTCAGCCTCCTCTTTGATATAGTCCAGTCCGGGAATGCTCTTAATATTGACAATGACCTCGGGATATTCGGGCAGGATATCATCTTTCATTTCACCCAGGAGGTCCGTGCCGCCGGCGATCACCCTGGCCCTTTTTCCACAATCTTTAAGAACAGATGCGGCTTCTTCGACTGAAGCAGCATTTAAGTGTTTAAACTTTTTCATCCTTAATCTCCAAATCCAGCACTTGAATCAGGCTTTTCCCAGCGCTCTGAGGACTTTGTCCGGCGTCACCGGAAAGCCTTCTACCCACTTGCCGATGGCGTTATGGACCGCGGGTCCGATGACGGTCGGCAGCACGGTTGCCACATCCTCGCCGATGCCTACTGCTCCATAAGGACCGTAACCCATGCCGGTTTCCAGGAGGATATTGTCCATAGACCCTATATCCATCATGGTGGGGAATTTATAGTTCAGGAGGTTACCATTCAGCATCACCCCTGTCTGTGGATCGTAGACCACGGCCTCGGTGCGGCCCCGGCCGACCGCCATATAAGCGCCTCCATAGGCTTGACCCGCAGCCCCTTCCCAGTTGATGACCTTGCCGATGTCATTGACCGTTACGACTCTTGTAATATCCACTTCGCCGGTCTCCGGGTCAACCTCCACCTCCATAAAGTGGGCCTGGCGGCAAAAGCGCAGGCGCACCCCCAGGTAAGTGCCGCGCTGGACGTGCCAGGAGTGCTCGAAAAGGGGAGGGGTAAGGCGCAGAGGGTACTTGATGCCTTCTTTTCCGGCCAGGACCGGTTCTCCAATGACCGAGGTCATGGGGCCTTGAGCACCAGCCGGCCCGACAAAATCGGCCAGCGTCATTTTATGGGAAGGGTCGGCTTTTTCAAAGATGACCCCGTCTTTTATATCCAGGTCTTCCGGCCTCATCCCTGGGAAAGCGGCTGGAAAGCTTCCCAGCTGAGTAACCCCGCGGGGGCTGGTAGCTGTTTCCAGTATTTTTTGCTTCAGGAGCCGGGCACAATTTCTGACTGCGTACCCGTTGATACTCAAATTGGTCGAAGTATCAGGAGTCATGGAGAAGAATCCGGCGTCGATTTGCTGTTTATAGCGGACGTCTTCTACCCGCAGGCCCAGCTCGTCAGCGGCGATCTGGCAATAGCTGGTTTCAGCGTTCTGGCCGCCGTCAGCGCGGCAGCCGAAAATGGTGGCCGTACCGTCATTGCGTTCGATATAGATGGCCACTTCGCTCGAGCCGCCAGAGTCATCCCACTCGTGAGTCCAGCCGAAACCCAGGCCGTGCAGCCTACCATTGGGGAGCTTTTTCTTCCCGGGAGCATGCCATTTGGCGTCCCAGTCAATAGCGCCTTTTCCTCTGGCTACGCATTCTTGCAGACTGTCACGGACCTTGAATCCGGCTTCAGCCTTTCGCCGGTTCAGCCAGCTGATATCATGGCCTTCCGCGCCATCATTTTTGAGGGCCACTTCCACAGGGTCGAGCCCCAGCGAGTCTGCGACATGGTTGAAAACAAGGGTCATACTGTGACAGTTGGAGTTCTGTTCGCAGCGGACCGCCACCGTAGGCCCCTTATTGATCATCACGGATTCGGTGCGACCGTAAACGTGAGGTATTTTGGTGTTATCAATTAAATGCTTAACGATCCCGAAAACCGGCAGCAGCTGATTGGTAACCACAGCCCGGGCCTGGACAGCGGTTATCGTGCCATCTTTTTTGGCACCGACCCTGTAATAATAGACGCCTTCATCCATCTCCCCGCCATAGAAATCCTCTCTTCTGTTGAAAGCCCATTTTATGGGCCTACCGGTCCTTCTGGCGAGGACGGCGGAGCAATAATGCCCACCCATATTCCAGGCCATCTGACTCCAGCCGCCAAAGCTGGCGCCCTGGTACAGGCAGTGCAGATCGATTTTATTCATGGGTATCCCACCAAACCACGAGGATATCGAGCGTTTGCTGATATGCGGCCGCTGCTGCTTGACCCAGACCTCAGGGTAGTCCCCATTCCATCTGAATACGCCGCAGGGACGCTCCGGGCCAATCCAGGTATTCAGTTCCTGAACAAATTTAAATTCGATTATCTTATCGGCTTCCGCAAAGCCTTTATCAACATCGCCATGCTTTTCGATGTTTATAGTTGAAGGGTCCAAATTGCCATTAGGACTTAGTTCCGGGTTGGCCAGGGGGGCGCCCGGCTGCAGGGCTAATTCCGGGTCCAGCACGAAGGGACGCTGCTCCCATTCCACTTTTATCAACTTCAAGGCCGCCTCGGCGATATCTTCGGCATCCGCCACCACAAAAGCCCCCACTTCCTGTCCCTGGAAATGGGCGATTTTTGGCAGAGGAGGGACCATGGAAGGCTCATGTCCACCCAGGTCAACGGCCGGTGGAAGTTCAGGGTCGTCATATCTTAAAATGGCCCTCACTCCGGGCAGGGCTTCAGCAGCTGCCGTATCCATCTTTCTGATTTCGGCATGGGGGTAGGGACTGGTCAGGAAACGGCCGAATAACATTCCCGGCAGATGCACGTCAATAGTATACTGGGCAGCCCCGCTGGCTTTCTCCAGACCGTCGAGACGGCGCACACCACGCTTACCGATGTGTTCATATTTATTCAGGGGATATTTATCGGCCTTTAAGTTATCGAATAGCTCGGCGATTTTTTGCATTTCTGGACTTGCCACGGCCTTTTCCTCCCTTTAATTTACTGGCGGCTTCCAGCACGGCCTGGATATGCTGCGGGTACGTCCCGCAGCGGCAGAGGTTGCCCACCAGCGCTTCTTTGATTTCATCTACGGTCGGAATGGGGTTCTTGTCCAGGAGGGCCTTGGCGGTGACTACGAAGCCGGGAGTACAAAAACCGCATTGCATGCAGCTATGTTTAACATAGGCTTCGATGAGGGGATGGCCAGCCCGGGCAATCCCTTCAATAGTCTCGATGGCTTTCCCGTCACATTCTATGGCGAGGGTCATACAGGAAAGAACCGGCCTTCCCTCTATGATGACGGCACAGGCGCCGCATGCGCCTTCAGCACAAAACTCTTTGGTCCCCGTCATCCCGAGCAACTCCGTGATTACATACTGGAGGGTCCAGTGGGACTCCACTTTGAGTTTATGGGGATTGCCGTTGACCAGCAGGTCTATGACGCTTTCTGAGACTAGAGAATCTTTTGGCGTTGGCAACATTTACCTCAACCCCTTTCTGGCTTTTATCGGGCCAGGCAGACTGGGAGAAATTAAAACAATTTACATAAAGCGCGGCTATCAAAATATAGCCACTTTTGAGAATATACCAGTATTTTAAAGGTAACCAGGCAACTATACAACCATTGATGATAATGCATGACCGGCTCTGTCGCCTTTCGGTAGTTCGTCAATAGTCTGTTGCGGGGCTTTTTTCCATTGACAGGCAATTACGATTATGCTATACAAAAGAGGCAATCCGCCAGACTATCCCGGCCTCGAAGCATTTTTTCCCAGTTTATTAATTATTATTATTGGCGGTAAGGATCTTCCTCAGAGAAAAACTCTTAGATGTTTGGAACGTGATCATACTGGAACCGGGACTATCGTGTGGCACCAGGAATAACGGCAAGGAAGGAGGGCTAAAATGGGCAGGGTAGAAGGAAAAGTCGCGGTCGTAACCGGAGGGTCCAGGGGATTGGGCCAGGAAATCTGCAGGCTCCTGGCCAAAGAAGGGGCAAGGGTGGCCGTAACCGATATTCTCGATATCGAGGGCGAGAAAACGGTGGAGGAGATAGTTAACAGCGGTGGAGTTGCCAGATACTACCATCTGAATGTAACTCAAGAAGAAGGGGTTAAAGAGGCTTTATCAGCCATCTTTAAGGATTTTCAGAAAATAAATATACTGATCAATAACGCTGGAATCAGCGGCCCTCTGAAGCCCACTCATGAGATTGGTGAGGGGGAGTGGTACCAGGTTTTGGATGTAGATGCCAAGGGGGTTTTCCTGTGCACCAAACACACCATCCCTTATATGAAGGCTGGAGGGGGCGGAAGCATCATCAATATATCCTCGGTGTACGGTATTGTGGCCGGCATTGATGATCCACCTCCTTATCTTTATCATGCCGCTAAAGGTGCCGTGAGAGTGATGACCAAATCGGACGCTGTGTGTTATGCCAGGGATAAAATTCGCGTCAACTCCGTTCATCCGGGCTGGATCTGGACTCCCATGCTGGGTGAGGTCAGCCGTAAATTCCCGGGCGGACCGGCAGAGTTTAACAAGCAGTTCTTTGAGCGTATTCCTCTGGGACACTGGGGTGAACCCGCTGACGTAGCCTACGGAGTGCTTTTCTTAGCTTCAGACGAATCCAAGTTTATCACCGGGAGCGAGATGGTTATCGACGGCGGCTATGTTGCCTGGTGAACAGGGGCAAATTATGTGACGGAGAACAGGGGATATGAGAAGCAACGTCATGAAGAAGGGTATTGAACGGGCTCCACAGCGGGCTGCCCTCTACGGAGCGGGCTGCACTAAAGGGGACCTCGAAAAGCCCTTCATTGGCGTAATCCAGAGCGCCAGCGAAATTTTTCCAGGCCATTTGCATTTGGGACTTGTCGCGCAGTGGGTTAAAGCGGGTATAAGAGGAGCCGGCGGCGTGCCTTTTGAGATGGGAACAATATCCCTCGGGGAATGTCTTAACGATGGTACACCAGGTATGCGATACAATTTACCCAGCCGGGAATTAATCGCCGATTCAGTGGAAATCCTGGCTGGAGCATATGCCCTGGATGGCCTGGTGCTGATACCCAACTGTGACAAAATTGTTCCCGGTATGCTCATGGGAGCAGTCCGGGTCAATATTCCGGCCATTTTCATCAGCGGCGGCCCGATGTTAGCCGGCCGGTGTTTTGAAAAAGGCGAGGCCAGGCTGCTGGATATCTCGAAAGTTAACGAAGCCATGGGTCGGGTAATAAGGGGAGTAATTAGCGAAGCCGACCTGGAAAGGATCGAGCAGGCTGCCTGTCCCACCTGCGGCAGTTGCGCGGGGATGTTTACCGCCAACACCATGAACTGCTTGACCGAAGTACTGGGGATGGCGCTCCCGGGTAACGGGACCATCCCAGCTGTCGACAGCCGCAGAATTCGTCTGGCCAAAGATACCGGCCAGGCGATTATCGACCTCATAAAGAGACAGCTCTGTCCGCGGGACATCGTGACAGAGAAAGCTATTGATAATGCCTTCGCCGTGGGAATGGCGCTGGGTGGCAGCTCCAATCTTGTGCTGCATCTGCCGGCGATAGCCCATGAGGCTGGTTTCAATTTCCCCCTGTCCCGTATCAATGAGATCAGCGAAGTGACCCCCCTGATCGCCAAATTCAGCCCGGCCTCGGAATACCGGCTGGAACATCTGGACCTGGCCGGAGGGATTCCGGCGGTAATGAAGGAATTAGAGGCGAAGCTCTGCGTTGACGGCCCGACCGTCACCGGAAAAACAGTCCGGGACAATTTGCAGACTGCCAGGGTGAAAGATAGAAAAGTTATCCGGCCCCTATCTGACCCCTATTCGCCCACGGGTGGCATCACTGTGCTGTATGGCAATTTGGCCCCGGATGGGGCAGTGGTTAAAAGCAGTGCTGTTGACAGCGAGATCCGGGTCCACCGGGGTCCAGCCCGCGTTTTTAACTCGGAGCATGAAACTACCCGGTCCATTATGCAGGGTAAATTTAGCAAAGGGGACGTAATTGTGATTCGTTATGAGGGGCCGAAGGGAAGTCCAGGTATGGTAGAGATGCTCTGGCCAACCTCCTTGCTCTGCGGCATGGGAAGGGAAAAGGAGGTGGCCCTTATCACAGACGGGCGTTTTTCCGGGGCGACCCGCGGGCTGGCAGTCGGACATATTTCTCCCGAAGCAGCGGGTGGAGGCCCGATTGCGGCCCTCCAGGATGGCGACATGATAAATATTGATATTGACAACCATATAATCCACGTGGAGTTAACCGGGGCCGAAATTTCAGCCCGCTTGGCCCGATTGCCACCTTTTAAGCCCAGAGTCGAGTCCGGTTACCTCAAGCGTTATCTGGACAGGGTGACATCCGCCAGTGAAGGGGCAATCCTGCGTGATTAGGAGGGATAGGAACATTGGCTGGAGGGCGAATTTATAGCAGGTCCGCCGGGAAAGCCATTACGTCGTCTATTTGGCGGGTATCGCAAAAAAGCATTACCAGCCTGTCTACCCCGAGGGCGATGCCCGAGCTCTCAGGCAGGTATTCTACAGCCTCTAAAAATTTCTGCGGCCAGGCTGAGGGTTTGCCGGCCCTGCGAAGCTGCTCGGCTTCGAGCTTGAAGCGTTGAGCTTGCTCTGAAGGTTCGGTAAGCTCGCTATAGGCGTTGGCGATTTCCAGTCCGCCGATAAATATCTCCGCCCTTTCCGCTACTGGAGGGCTGCCCGGCCTCAAGCGCGCCAGAGAGGCGCACTCGGGAGGATAATCCAGGATGACAGTGGGCCTTTCGGAGAGGAATCCGGGTATCACTCTGGCCACCAGATCGTCATCAAACCTTTGGCCGTCAAAGGTTTTAAAGGGGTCCCAGCCTGCCCAGCGGAGAAAAGCCTCGCGAACCGTTATTTGCGGCCAGGGGAGGCTCAGGTCAATCTCCTGGCCCTGATATTTCAAAACCTGGCCGCAGCCCGTTTTGCCAGCCAGGTCAAGCACCATCTCCTGTGCATCCCGGATCACCTGCAGGTAGTCTCCTCTGGCCCGGTACCATTCCAGCATAGTAAATTCAGGATTATGATTTTGGCCCCTTTCATCTTTGCGAAAGCAGTGGCAGATCTGGAAAATTCGATCATAACCGGCGGAAAGAAGGCGTTTCATCTGCAATTCCGGTGAGGTCGAAAGGAACCAGCCTTCGGAGGTAAAAGGGCTGATGAACTGCTCCGGCGCGACCGCCGGCACCCGGAGAGGAGTCTCCACTTCAATGAAATCCCGTTGCCGAAAGAAAGCTCGAATACCCTCCAAGATTGAAGACCGGCATTCGAGCTTTGACTTAATGCGAGAAAGCCTCTTTAATTCGTCGGGCGGCATCCTATTTTGAGCCTACTCGCTCGATATAAGTGCCAGTCCGGGTATCTACTTTAATGACATCGCCTTCTTTAACGAAGGCGGGAACACCCACTGTAATACCGGTTTCGAGCTTACCCTCTTTCATCTGAGCGGTAATGGTCGCTCCTTTTAAGCTGGCAGAGGTTTCCAGCACTTTAAGTTCTACCACCTTGGGTATCTGCAAGTCTATGGGGCGGCCCTCCCACATCATAACCACCACCGGCGTGCCTTCTTTCAAAAACCCGGTCTTTTCTCCAACCTGTTCCTTGGTCATGGGAATTTGTTCAAAACTGGAACTGTCCATGAAGATGAAATTATCGCCTTCCTGATATAGATATTGCATCTCATGCATCGTAATACTGGTCTCTTCTACCTTGTCCCCGGAATGGTAGGTGATATCGAGAACATTACCGCTGAAGAGGTTGCGCAATCTGAATTTGTATATGGCGCGACCCTTTCCTGGTTTCACGAATTCTACGGTTTCTACAGAGAAGGGGGTGTTGTCAATCAGAAGTTTGGTGTTTTTGCTAACCTCTTCAATGTTCACCAGTTATACTCCTTGACCCCGGTTGGTCGGGGCATAAAATTAGCCGGATTCTCTAAACCAGCAGAGAGGGGGAGACTTGCCCCCCTCTTCTTTTCGCCGGGAAAAACCGGGCTCAGTTTTGTTCCGGTCTATTGCTGCCGAATCCGCGGCCCGACCGACGGCCGATATAGTAGCCGATGCCCAGCAGCAGAATGGCAACGACGGCATAGATAAAATACAGGAGCCAGGGGGGCAATTGTGAACCGGAGGTGCCCGGAGTGCCGCTGGTGCCGGTGCCCACCACGAAAGTCTGGGTAAGTGACCAGGGTCCCTCGTTGGAAGCCCCATCTATAGCTTCGACCCGCCAATAATAAGGCCTGTCTTTGCCGGCTGCTCTCAATTGCTCCTGGGCGGTAAGCTGGTAAGTGGGTTCCGTCAAACCGGCCTTTTGAACAAAGAGGGAATTAAATCCAGGATCCTGTGCGACTTGCAGGGTGTAAGATACGCCGCTGGGGTCTGTCACGGGCGTCCACTGGAATTTAGCCAGAGGATCCGCCTGGGCATCCTTCGCCGGAGCTAGCAGGGTGGGAGCAGGAGGGGGAGTGGACTCCATGGTAAAGGTCAAGGACATCTTATTGGTCCCATCAGAAGCTGTTACCGCATGATCTCCGTGCTTCCCGGCCGGGACTTTAAAGTTAACAGAGTACAGGCCTTCGGCGCTCACGGTAGTCGTTGCGATCTGCGTACCATCGTAGGTAACGATTACCTGTGCTCCAGCTTTGAAGGCGCTGCCGCTGACTGTGACTTCGGAGCCAACGTTGCCGGTAACCTGGTTCCCGGCCGCACTGCCGAGGCTAATCTGGGAGAACGCTGTGGCGGTGAACCCCAGTGTCACCTGGTTGACACCATCAGATACATTTATTTGATGCGGCCCGGCCAGACTGGGGGGCACTTTAAAGGTCGTGGAAAACGCTCCGCTGGCATCGGAGGTAGGTGATGCTATGCCGGAGTTATCATACTTAATACTGATCGGGGCTTTGGCGGCAAACCCGCTGCCGCTTACAGAGACGCTGCCGCCGATGGCCCCGGTGGTCGGGTCCAATTTTACCGCGCTGGTTACCGTAAAAGCGGCTTTACTCGTGGTGTTGCCATCGCTGGCGGCGATTTCATAAGGATTGGCGGCGTAGCCAGGGACGATAATATTCGCGGAAAAATTTCCGCTGCTGTCACTGGTAATTACTTTGGGATCTGTGTCTATTTTGGTATTATTAAAAGTTACCATGATAGTTGCATTTGCCGTAAAACCACCGCCGGATATCTTTACTGATGTGCCAACGGGACCGCTGTTGGGGCTGATAGTGGTGGCCTGCACAGTGGTAATGGCGGCAGTATCGAAAAATCCTTCTACATCAGTGGCAGTCAGGGTATGGCTGCCACCCTGCAGCGAGGGGACATCAATCTTGGCATCGGTGAAAGCTCCGCTGGTATCTGC
>JAGDMY010000123.1 GCA_017860765.1 Chloroflexota bacterium
GGGGCCGCCCCGCCGGTGCCCCCCCAGAAATTCACTCCGGGCTTGCCGGGTCCCTGCATGGCCCCCAGAAGCACCATTAGCCTGGCCCATTCGGTGGCATAGGCTTCGCGGCAGGCGCCGGTGGCGCCGAAGATGCTGCCGACTGCCAGCATGGTCTTTTTGGAGGCCCATTCCCTGGCTAAAGCCGTGATGGTATGGGCCGGGACGTCACAGATCGCGGCCGCCCACCGGGGGGTCTTGGGAGTCTTATCCTGGCCTTGGCCCAGGATATGCTGCTTCCACTCCTCAAAGCCGTAGGTGCGGTTTTCCACGAACCATTTATCGTAGGTCCCTTCCTTTAACCAGACATAACCGATCGCTTCGGCCAGGGCGGCGTCCGTTCCGGGCCGCGGCGCGATCCAGGTATCACCCAGGGTACTGGCGGTGCAGTTGCAATACGGATCAACGGTCACAAAGGGGATGCCCAGCTCTTTCATCCAGATCCGCCACATCAGATTTTCCTGGCCGCTGTACATATAGGAGGTGCTGTTGGGGTCCACTGCCCAGAAGATCACCTGCTCGGTGTTTTTCAGGGCATCCTGCAGCAGCTCGGACTGCTCGCAATGTCCCAGCCGCCACCAGTGTCCCCAGGTGTGGACGGCCCCCCACTGCCACCCTTCCCAGCTGTCCGGGTTATCAAACAAAGTGGTGTAGCCTAACAAATTGAAAAAGCGGCCCAGGGGACCCAGCTTATAATGCAGAAAGCCCCAGTTATGGTGGGAGGAGGTCATGGCCGTAATGGCGGCGGGACCGTAGGTCTGGCGAATCCGCTTCATTTCCGCGGAGACCAGGTCGAGGGCTTCCTCCCAGGAGATGCGGACATACTCATCTTTGCCCCGCAGTTCGGGGTGTCTCTCCCCTTTAGGATCAAAATGCTTCCGCTTAAGCGGATATCTGGTGCGGTTCTCGGCATAAACCCTCGTTCGCTCAGGGACTTCGTAGGTTTGCAGGGTGGTCTTGCGGGGCGGGGTGAACCGCCGCCCGTGGGCCTGGATAACCCAGGAAGGCGCATCCGCCTTATCGTCAAATATAATAGGCCGCATGCGGACAATCTTGCCGTCTCTGACATATACTCTGACCGGTCCACCGACAGTACACTGTATAAAGACCTGCTCTTCGGATGCCATCACATTCCCCCTTTAGACTTTAAAGTCTTTAAAAAAGGGTGCTCTGGTGCACCCTTTTTAAAAAGTCTGCTTTCAATGTCTCATAAGGTTTCAAACCTGCTTGTATAGCGCCAGGTCGCCAATATTGATATCTTTTTCCGTGCTAATTCCATTGACTTCTCTGGTCAGGTAGCCGGCTTTCTCTATTGTCAACGAGAAGTTGCCGACCTTCAGACCTTCAAACCAGAAATCACCGAAATCATCCGTCTGGAGGCTGGAAATTTTCGCGCCCTTGTCCCCCTTCAGGGTAACCGTAGCCCCTTCCAGACACTCGTCCGCTTCAGAGTCATAAACAGCCCCGGCAATAAACCTCTTGGGGATGCCGATGTAGTAGACCCGGGGTCCGGCCTTGGCTTCCGGCTTCAGTATTTCGGCCTTAGCAATAATATCCTTGAAGTCTTCTTCTTCACCGAACTTTAAGGCTCCGGTGGGACAGGCATCCACACACCTGGGCTCCTTCCAGCCCTTATCCAGCAAATGAGCGCACCAGGTGCACTTTTGCGCAATATTCAGGTCCCGGTTGAAATAGATTATGCCGTAGGGACAGGCGTCCAGACAGTTCCTCTGTCCGGCGCATTTGGTGGGGTCTATGATTACCGCGCCGTCCGGTCTGCGATAGATGGCGTCAGATTTGCAGGCCGGAATGCAGGGAGCATCGGCGCAATGCTGACACATATAATGCATATACGCCATTTTTACTTTAGGCACCTGCCCTCTGACGATATCCTGGACCCTCATCCAGAACTGGCCGGTGTCCGGCTGGGGCTTGGCGATCGGTGTCCAGTCATTGCCCACATGCTCATCCTTGCAGGCAATCTGGCAGTTGTAGCAACCGTTGCACCTGGTAATGTCGATAATAAACGCTTTCAACTTTCCTTTTCACCTCTATATAATATTCTCTCGAAGGTCTGCCCGGAGGCAGCATCGTAAGGCCGGCTGAAGACTTCGGGATATTTCCGCCGCAGTTCTTCGATGTCGGTCCTCTCCGCCTGCACCAGAAAACCGCTGGTAACCATGCCCGCGCAATTCTTGGAGGTGGTATGGCGCGGACAGATGGTATTAATGGCACCGCCCCGATCGAATTCCCCCGGCACAATGGGATCGTAGCGGGACCCGTGGTCGATATAAACACATCCCGGCATGATGCGCTCGGTGACATAGGCACCTGCCAGCACGCGCCCCCTCTCGTTAAATAGCGCGACGATATCTCCGTCCCGGATATCCCGCCTGGCGGCATCGGAGGGGTGGATCCAGACCGGTTCGTAGAGATAACCGTCCGGCCCTTTGACCTTGCCGGTGACTATCTCGTGGAACCAGTCGACGTCATCCATCTGGGCATGGACCCTCCACCTCGGATGGTTGGAGATGACCAGCAGGGGATAATCCCTGACCCTTTCGCTGGAAATCCTTTCATCATGGAAATCGCTCTTTTCCACCCAGTGGGGCACTGGCGGCCTCTCAATATCATCCGGGAAGTTTTTAGCCAGCCGCTCGGAATAAAACTCCAGCTTGCCGCTGGGAGTGGACATGGGATATTTCTCCGGGTCTTTGTAGAACTCGATCATGCCGGCGGGGATTTTCTCCCAATCCGGGTCGGTAGGCACCACGCAGTATTTCTTCTCCTGAATCTGCTCCCAGGTGCAAATGCCCGCCTTCTCCATCCCCGAGCCGTCGAAACCGGTCTTAATCCATTGCTGGAGGGTCTTGCCTTCGGAATATTTTTCATAGAGGCCCATTCTCTTGGCAATTTCACCCACGATTTCCCAATCCGTCTTGGACTCTCCCCGGGGTTCAATCGCCTTCTCTTCCAGGTAGACACAGTTGTATTGTACCGGCCAATGGTCAGCCCCGATATCTTCTTCCTCATACTTGGTATTGACGGGAAGGATAATGTCGGCAAACAGGCAGTCGTTTTCCAGCCAGGGATGCTGGATTAAGATAAATTCAATCTTCTCCATTTGCATTGTACGATGGAAGAAGTTGGCATCATTCCAGCAGGTGCTGAAACAGGGGGTATCCGACCAGAGCATATGAATTTCCTGTTTGCCCGGCAGAGGGTAAACATAATGCTTGAACTGGTCCTCGACCACTTCCATCTGATCGGAGCTGCCGTAGATATCATATTTGCCGGTCGCAATCACATCGTGCAAAATGGTCTTGGGAATCATTGACTCCTGCTTCCACATGAAGGGGATGTAGCCCCTGTAGGCGGCGCCGACCATCGGGCGAATCTTGGAGGTCGGCGTGAGCATTCCCACCACCCCAGGCTTGCCCGATCTCATCCTGTTGTAGCTTCCCAGCATGGTACCTTCCACGAAGGTAAGCTGGTTGACACCCGGCTTGCCCACCCCCTGCATGCCCAGCAGGCAGACCTCCATCCGGGCCGGCTCGGAGGAATAGGGGCCGCGGATGTAGGGACCGCCATAGCCGTGGGCGACGGTGGTGCGTTTTTTGGCCCACACCCTGGCCAGGGCCTTGATGGTCCGGGAAGGGACGCCGCACTTCTCGGCTGCCCATTTAGGGGTCTTGGGGACGCCGTCCTCCTTGCCCAGAACGTAGTCAGAAAACTTATCGAAGCCGACGACATGGGTCTTCACATATTCTTTATCATAGGTCCCGTTGACGATCCACTGGTAGGCGATGGCCAGCTGCATAGCCACATCGGTATTGGGAAGGATGGGTATCCATTTGTCCGCATGAATAGCAGCGGCATAGTTCAGATCGGGGCTGATATAGACCTGCTTGATGCCCAGCTCGGTATACCAGTAGCTCATCAGGCTGGGCAAATGTCCTCCCCCAAAGCCCCAGGGAGTGGTCTCCTGGTCGCAGCCCTGGCAGATCAGCATCTCGGTGTTTTTGGCGACATCATTATAGAGGTTGGAGGAATATTCCATGTTCAGGCCCACCGGCTCGCAGCCCCAGACATGTTTGGCCCCCCAGTACCAGCCTTCCCAGCTATCCGGGTTGCGGATCTGCTGGGTGTAGCCGCCGAGCAGCCTCATGAGATAGATGGCACAGCCATGGGCCGCGTTGACCGCTTTGCCTTCTCCATGGCCCTCGGCCTGGAGGCAGATGCCCTCCGGACCGTACTTTTTTTGGACCCTCTTGATTTCGCTGACGATGATATCCAGGGCCTCATCCCAGGAAATTCTCACATACTTGCTTTTGCCGCGGTTCCGGGTATTTCTGTTGCCATTGGGGTCCCAATCCACCCTCTTCAAGGGATACATAATCCGGTTGGGAGAATAGATCCTCTTCTTGTAAGCCGTGCCATGAGGAGGCAAAGGAGACTTGAGGGGCGGCACAAAAGTCTGGCCGCGGGCCTCCAGCTTCCAGGGGTTGAATTCCTCCGGTTTATATCTCCAATCGTAATGCAGAGGGCGAATGCGGACTATCTTGTTATCCTTGACATCCACGCAGGCTACGTTGGAATTGTCACCAAATGAGCTAAAACAGGTACCCTTGATTACCGTTTTTTCTTCTGATTGCGGCCTATTTTCTGGCTTCATTTTATCTCCCTATTTTAATTCAGTGGAAAAGACACAAAACCCTGACAAATTGAAGTTTTAGCCGTGAAATCCAGGTTGGAAAATAATCACCGGTTTCCGAAATTTGAAAACAGCCACCCTTCCCCGTCCGAAAGCCCGACAATCGACAGCGACATATTTCATCCATAATATTTAATTTTAGGGGAACAAGCTATCAGAAAAGGGATTATTTCGCTATCAGAAAAGGGATTATTTTGAGGCCGGCCGCATACTGGCGGCTCATTATGGGTAATAAATCCTAGTACTAAAGTAAAAACTGGGAGGAAAGGTAAATATAGGTGTATTGACTTTGATTTTCCCAAAAAGCAAAATGGAATTTACACCTGGTTTTGATAAAGACCTGTTGCCTTAGCAAAAATGATCAACTTAAACAGGACCGGTGTTAGTCCATAGAGGACCAGGAATACGAAAAAGACGCTTCTTATCCTGATTTTAGTTGTCATGTCTGCCTATACCATCCTCGTCGGAGGGGTTTTAGCGACCCATGCCCTGG
>JAGDMY010000124.1 GCA_017860765.1 Chloroflexota bacterium
GCACTGGTAAAGGACCTGGCTCAACTCGGGACAGAAGGGTTCGGCCAGAGAGATATGGGCCACCACGCCATCTCCGAAGAAGGTGCTGATGCGGTCTTTAGTATTGTCGATTACCTGGTCCGGTATTAGTAAGTCCCCGGGTTTGAGGTCCTCTTTAAAACTGCCGCAGGAATTGACTGCAATGATATGTTCCACGCCGATGGACTTCAAAGCGTAGATATTCGCCCGGGCGGGAATATCGCCGGGGAGAATACGGTGGCCGCGCCCGTGGCGGGGTAAAAAAGCGATTCCCACTCCATCCAGCTTGCCGGTGATTATGCTATCGCTGGGGACTCCAAAGGGTGTTTCCAGGTGAATTTCCTTTAATTCCGTCATACCCTCAATCTGATATAAACCAGTCCCCCCGATCACTCCGATTTTAGCCTGTGGCATGAGCAGGACCTCCTTTGAAGAATTTATAAATTAACGTGTGATATCCAAAATCACCTTCTCAAAAGGCTCTTTCAGGATCCCTTTCTCGGTAATAATAGCAGTGATGTATTGGCGCGGGGTTATGTCGAAAGCAGGGTTGGCCACCTTTATCCCGCCCGGGGCAATACACAGGCCCTGGAGACAGGTGACCTCCTCCGGCTGGCGCTCTTCGATCACTATCTCATCCCCGGAGGCGATGGAGAGATCGATGGTGCTGGTGGGGGCCGCGACATAAAAGGGCAGACCGTGTTCCTTGGCCAGGACCGCCAGGGTATAGGTGCCGATTTTATTGGCCGTGTCCCCATTTCTGGCTATCCGGTCGGCTCCCACGATCACCGTGTTGACTTTCCCTCGCCGCATAAATGAGCCGGCCATGGAGTCGGTTATCAGCATAAAAGGTATGCCGGCCTTCTTCAATTCGCAGGCCGTGAGGCGGGACCCCTGGAGGAGGGGACGGGTCTCTGTGGCTATGACCTGGAATTTTTTACCTTCGGCATAAGCCTGCTTAATGACGCCCAGGGCGGTACCGTAGCCTGCGGTGGCCAGGCTGCCGGTATTGCAGTGGGTCAAAATGGCGGCGCCTTCCGGGATCAGAGCGGCCCCCAGGCGGGCGAGGCTCCTATCCGTTTCGATTTGCTCCCTGTGGATCCGGCGGGCTTCTTCTACCAGCGCCTTTTTGGTCCCGGATATCGTTCGGCCTGCGCCGGCCACCCTTTCCATACGTTCGAGGGCCCAGAAAAGGTTGCGGGCGGTGGGGCGGCTGCGCTTTAGAGTTTCCGCCACATTTTTAAATTTAGCGCTGAATTCGGCACTGTTTTTAGCCTCAATACCCAGGGCTCCCAGAGCTGCACCGTAAGCGGCAGCCACCCCGATGGCGGGCGCTCCCCTGACCGCCAGGCGCTGAATCGCGGCGGCCACATCGGTATAATTGCCGACTTCCAGGTAGACCTCTTCCTGCGGGAGGCGGGTCTGGTCTAAAAGTATGAGCCGGTTATTTTCCCATTTTAGCGGTACCAGGTCAGCCATAATTAGTCCTTTTGCTGAACTCTAATTATCAATTATAGCCCCTCAATCCCTCAATTGACACCCCCCCTACCTTACACTACAATCGTATTATGTGTTTAACGAGGAGCAATTGTGAATACTGACGAAATACGCGGCGCTTTTTTGAGATTCTTCGAGGGCCAGGGACATACCGTTGTCCCCAGTTCTACCCTGGTCCCTTACAGCGATCCTACGTTACTGTTTACCAGTGCGGGCATGGTCCAGTTTAAGCCCTATTTTCTGGGCCAGGAAATACCTCCCAACCCCCGGTTGGCCTCCTGCCAGAAATGTTTCCGCACTACTGACATCGAGTCGGTAGGTGATACCAAGCACCTGACTTTCTTCGAGATGCTGGGGAACTTCAGCATCGGCGATTATTTTAAAAAAGAGGCGATAACCTGGGCCTGGGAATTTGTTACCGGATGGTTGAAAATTGCACCCGAGAGGCTCTGGATAACCGTCTATGCCGATGACGACGAAGCTTTTACAATCTGGAACAAAAAGATCGGTATACCCCAGGAGCGCATAATGCGTTTCGGAGAGAAGGATAATTTCTGGGGCCCGGCTGGCAGCTCCGGACCCTGCGGTCCCTGCAGCGAACTGCATTATGATTTCGGCGCAAATTGCGGCTGTGGCAAGCCTGAATGCAATCCCGGCTGCGGGTGCGGCCGCTTTGTGGAGATCTGGAACCTGGTTTTTACCCAGTACAATCAGGATGAAAATAAGGTCCGCACTCCGCTCCCCAGGCCCAACATTGACACGGGCATGGGACTGGAAAGGATTTCGGCTGTGGTGCAGGGCAAGACCACGGTTTATGAAACGGATGTCTTCTTTCCGCTATTGGAGAAGGTTGCCCGTCTGGTCAGGACCAGTTATGGCGCTAACCAGGAAGCTGATAATGCCATGCGCGTAGTGGTAGAGCACAGTCGCTCCATCGCTTTCCTGATCGCAGACGGTGTCATGCCCGCCAATGATGGCCGGGGATATGTCTTACGCCGCCTGCTGCGCCGCGCCGCTTTATTCGGCAAGAGGTTGGGGCTGGAGCAGCTATTTTTGAAGGAGACCTGTTCTGCTGCCATTGAGCATATGAGGCAGATTTACCCCGAGCTGGAGCAAAGGCGGGAGATGGTCCTTAAGGTGGTTGAGCTGGAGGAAGCGCGCTTCCATGAGACGTTAAATACCGGTTTAACTATGCTCGACGGGCTGATTTCAAATGCCTCCAGCCAGTTGCGCAATAAAATCTCGGGGGACCAGGTCTTCAGGCTCTATGATACCTACGGTTTCCCGGTTGAGCTGACTCAAGAGATCGCTGCCCGGGCGGGCCTGTCGCTGGATATGGATGGATTCGAAAAAGAGATGGAAAAGCAGAGGGAACGGGCCCGCGCTTCCCATAAATTTGATATTGCCAGAGGCGACGGCAAAATAGAATTGAGGGCGACGGCTGAAAGAACGGAGTTCGTCGGATACCATTACCTCAAATATAAGTCTAAAATCGTGGATATTCTGGTGAACAACCGGTCCGTGGATACCCTTCAGGCCGGGGATGAGATGGCCGGTATTATCCTGGAAAGCACCACGTTTTATGGGGAAATGGGTGGTCAGGTGGGCGACACCGGTACTCTCAAGAATGCCCGCGGACGGTTTGCGGTGACCGATACCCTTCACATGGGCGAGCTTTTAATTCACCGGGGCAAGCTGGAATCAGGCAGTCTTACCATCGACGATGAGGTAGAGGCCGAGGTGGATAGCCAGAGGCGCAGGGACATTGCCAGCAATCATACTACTACTCATCTGCTCCAGTATGCCCTGCGGCAGGTCCTGGGACAGCATGTCCAGCAGAGGGGGTCGATGGTAGGACCCTATGAGTTCCGCTTCGATTTCTCTCATCTGGCTGCCATGACGCCAGGGGAAATTCAGAGGGTCCAGCATATTGTCAACGAAAAAATCCGTGAAAACCTGATAGTAAATGCAGAGCAGTTGCCGTACAGGCAAGCCGTGGCCGGTGGAGCTATAGCCCTGTTCGATGAAAAATATGGCGATATTGTCAGGGTGGTTAAAATCGGCTCCCCGGTAATCAGCGCCGAACTTTGCGGAGGGACCCATGTCGCGGCGACCGGGCAGATAGGCTTCTTCCAGATAGTCGGGGAAAGCAGCATAGGCTCTGGACTGCGCCGCATTGAAGCCGTCACCGGTAAGGGTGCGGAGACCTTTGTGGAACATAATTACATCAATCTGGAAAAAATTGCCCAGGCTTTGGGGACCTCTCCCGCCGGGGCTCACGATAAGGTGGTCATTATTCTCAGAGAACTGGAAGGAGAACGCAAGAAGCTGGCAGCCCTGGAAAAAGATCTGTCTCGTAAAAGCGCCGGGGATTTAGCAGAGCGAATTGAAGTAATTAACGGCCTGAAAGTCCTTTCAGCTCAGGTAGATTCAGCCCGCATTGATGCCCTGAGGGATTTGGCCGACTTGCTGAAAACTAAGATGGGGAGTGGAATAATCGTTCTGGGGTCGGTTATTGACGATAGGCCTTCCTTTGTAGCCATGGTTACACCCGACCTGGTCCTGAAGGGTTACCATGCCGGGGACATCGTTAAAAAGGTGGCCCAGGTCACCGGCGGGGGCGGCGGAGGCAAGGCGGGAATGGCGCAGGCGGGGGGCAAAGATAAGTCCCGCATGGAAGAAGCTCTGGGCCTGGTTAAGACCCTGGTCCAAAAATAATAAGGGGTTTCATGCGCAGTTTGGGTTTAGATATCGGAAATAAAAGGATTGGGATAGCGCTTAGCGACCCTCTCGGCCTGCTGGCTACTCCGCTGCAGATCCTCGAACGCCACGGGGATGCCAGGGATATTGCCGCCATATTGCAGATTGTTGAGCAGAACCACGTGGAACATATCATTGTGGGTATGCCCCAATCGATGGACGGCACCCTGGGCGACCAGGCAGAGAAAACAGTTGCCTTCACTGATAAATTGATGGGGCAGTCGCCGGTACCCGTAGAATTCAGGGATGAGAGGTTGACTACAGTGACTGCCAAACGCATGCTGGAGGAAGCCGGGACCAGGCGACCCGCTAAAGGTAAAAAGATAGAATACGACGCGGCGGCAGCGGCGGTGATCCTGCAGTCTTATCTTAATGAAACGCGACCCGTGGAGTTCCCTCCGGAGGAAGGGTAGGAGCAGGATATGGACTTCAACCTTAATGAACAGGAAAAGATGCTGCAGCAGGCGGCCAGAGAATTCGCCGCCAAATCGATTCTGAACCGGGCAGCAGAGATAGACCAGGGGAATTTCCCTCTGGATATAGTCCAGGAACTGGGCAGATTGGGATATGCCGGGTTGGCCTTTCCTAGCCGGTACGGAGGCAGTGGGGCGGGATATCTCAGTTTTATGCTGGTGTTGGAACAAATCTGCCAGGCTTCAATGTCAGTGGGCGCTATAATGTCGGTCAACCTTACCCCGGCCGAGGCTGTCCTGCGCTTTGGCAATGAAGAACAGAAAGAGCGCTTTATCACCCCCCTTGCTCAAGGAAAGGCCCTGGGCTGTATTGCCTTTACTGAAGCTGATACAGGATCCGACCCGCGTGAGATTACCACCCTCTCCCGCAAAAGCGGCAGCAGCTATATTATCACGGGTCACAAGCAATTTGTGGCCAATGCCCTGGGGGCCAACTATGCTCTGGTCTTTGCC
>JAGDMY010000125.1 GCA_017860765.1 Chloroflexota bacterium
CAGAATGACAGGCAGAATGAGGGCTCTTACCGTTGACACTTGGTCTTCCGGTTAAGGGTCAGCGCCTGGGTTGAAGGATGAATTAGACAGAAAGGCCTTTGATTGCCTGTTTATAATTAGTCCAGGCCATACTGTTTCCACTTTTTATCGACTAATTCAGGGATTCCTTTAGAAGCCCGGGTACAATCCGGCGGGAAACGGCGGTTTCCCCACTCGGCCCGGAAGGGGAAAAGTTCCCAATCGACGGTGGCATCGATAAGCAGCTTCTTCTGTACTCCGGCCCCATAAGCCAGCTCATCCCTTAGCTCGTAAGGAATGCTCGGGTCGACGGGGGAACCCATCCATAACGGATAGACCAGAAGAGAACGGTCAAAGTCCATCTTGTCGTGCAGGGCCCACAGGAGTGAGTGATCATCATGGACATCTACATCTTCTTCAACTACCATAACGATATTATAGACCTGACCGGCGTACTTTGAGCCCCAGAGAGCTGCGGCGATCTGCCTGGCCTGTCCTTGATAGGTCTTGTGAATTTTTACGGCCGTGATTGGGCCGACCTGCACGTCCAGAATTCCCGGGATTTCCTGTGAATCGAGGGTGTTCCAGGCAACCGCCGAGAAAGTATTTCCGACCATCACCTTTAGCTCATCCTGGATTCCGCCAGCCATACCGGCATAACCACCCCGGAAGATGGGATCATTGCGAAAAGTTATGCAATTGACGTTAACGACCGGCCGTTTTCGGGCTTCTCCATAATAGCCTGAAGCTTCACCGTAAGGTCCTTCCATCTCATATTGACCGGGATCGGTAGTCATCAAGCCTTCTACTACTATCTCAGAATTCGCCGGGACTTCGATATCTGAGGTCTCGCATTTAACGAGTTCAATTGGCTCCTGCCTCAGAGCGCCTGCGAGATCATATTCAGGCCCCACCACGGGAACCCCGGATACGCACAGCAAGGCCGGGTCATACCCGTAAACAAAAGCTACCGGCATGGGTTTACCTATCTGCTGGTACTTGGCGAATACAGAGCCCCAGTCCTTCATGGGGATCATCAGTACCCCGATTTTGTTCCTGCTGTTGATCATGCCCCGGTAAATACCGCAGTTCAAGCGCCCGTCATCCGGGTCCCTGGTGACAGCAGAATAAAAGGTGTTGATATAGCGTCCTGCGTCGTCTTGATGCCATTTTGGCACCGGGAACTGGAAGAGATCGACATCCTTACCTTTCAGGATATTTTCTTTGACGGGGCCGGCCTTGACATGTTTAGCCCTAAGGGGTGATTTGGTTCTTTGCCGGATGGTCTGGATCATCTCGGCGACCGGAGTGTCTTTGGGTAAATTCATCATCAGGTTCATGCGCGATCGAGCGCCCAGGCCATTGACAAATATTCTTCTACCCAGGGTATTCTTATAGCCCTTAATATTGTCGAATAAAAGGGCCGGGCCGTTCTGCATGTAAACTCTACGAATGATTTCAGCAATCTCTTCGTTCCAATCCACCTCGGTGGAAATTTTCTTAAATTCTCCGGCAGCTTCCAGTTGGGCTATCCAGGATCGTAAATCTCGACTTGCCAAGGCTAACCTCCTTTATGTCACGGCTAATACGTCATAAATTGCGGCAGGAAAGTCGCAATTACGGGCACGAACAAGATAATAACCAGAGCGGCAGTGATAGTTGCCACAAACGGGAGAATACCTTTGAAAATGGTACCCATGGGTACATCCGGGGCTATACCTTTGATTACGAAAACATTGATGCCTACCGGAGGGGTGATCATGCCCTGTTCGCCGACCAGCACGATTAAGCAGCCAAACCAGATAGGATCAATATTCATTGCCAACATCGTCGGCCAGATGATCGGGATCGTCAGGGTAACCAGCGCCAGTCCATCCATGAACATGCCGCCGATAGAATAGGCCACCATGATTAAGACCACGATGACCAGGGGAGAAACGTTGAGTCCGTTCATCCAGTTGGATAGCTCAATCGGGACCCTGGAGACCGCAATAAAACGGCCGAAAATCAAAGCCGCCACCATGATGAACATGATCATACAGCTGAGCTTGGCCGAATCCTTAAAGGCTGCTACCAGCCCATCCCAGGAAAGCTTGCGTCGGGCCAGGGCTACGACGAAGACTCCGGCTGCCGAGATAGCTCCAGCCTGGGTGGCGGAGAATAAGCCAATGCCGAGTCCGCCGATAACCATAACGAAGAGAACCACCACTTCAATGATCCCGGCTGCGCCTTCCCACATCTTCCTGGCGCTGACAGGCGGGGAAACCGGTGCTAATCCCGGTTTTATCAAGCAGATAATAACTACCGTAATGATGATCATGATGGCCAGCATGATGCCGGGTAAAATGCCGGAGACAAACAGTTTACCGATGGAGGTCTGTGTCAAAATGCCATAGGTAATGAAGACGGTGCTGGGGGGAATCAGAACACCCAGGGTACCAGCCGCAGCCACTGTTCCCGTGGAAAGGGCATCATCATAGTTGAATTGCCTCATAGCCGGGATAGATATTTTCCCCATTGCCGCAGCAGTCGCCGCACTGGAACCGCAAATAGCGCTGAAACCGGCGCAAGCTGCGGTAGCTGCTACTGCCAGGCCTCCGGGGAGCTTGCGCAAAAGACCTGAAGCAGCAATAAAAAGACGCTCACCCACTCCCGAAACATAAGCTATAGACCCTGCCAGGACAAACATGGGAATGACGGTGAAATTGTAGTTGCCAAACTGATCATAGAGCTCGCTTCCCAATAGGGACAGACCGGCGGTAGGGCCTTTTAGAATGACGAAACCAACGGCGCCGCAAAACAGCATGGCGAAAGCTATGGGCATCCTTAAAAAAAAGAGGATAACCAGGACCACAATGCCGATTAGGCCGATGGTTACACTATCCATCCCGGGCGACCTTTCTGAACAGTTTGATCAGCTCAAGGAGCAATAAGAGGAACATGATGAAGAAGCAAAGGTCGGCAGCAAAAGAGAAAGGAAATATAGGGATATACAGGACCGCGGTGACATTCCCATCGGAGAGAAGGCTATAAGCCTTCTTAAACATCTGCCAGGTGGTTAAGGCAAAGAGGACCACGCTGATAAGGCAGATAAACGAGGCGATCACCAGTTGGACTTTCGGAGAGAACCGCTCTACCAGGAGCTCAACCTCGATGTGGCCTTTTTTAGATTGGGTATAAGGCAAAGCAAAGGCAATCATGATTACAGCCAGGAGAGAGGTTATCTCAAATCCCCCCGGGAACGGCCAGTGTAAAGTCTTTGAACCAACGACATCTATTACGGTGATCACCACCATCACGGCAAATCCGGTCATGGCTACCCAGTTGAACCAGTTGGCAAGCATACCGATGAATTTGTCCAGGCCGTCCAGACCAGAAGCCTGGGCGCTCTTTCCATTACTTTGTGCATCTACCGACACGCTGAAAGCCCCCTTTAAATGGATTAAGGCTTACTTTTTAATTTAGAGGCTTGCCGGAGGAAACATCATCCGGCAAGCTTCCAATATTCCGTTAAAGGAGTAAAGGGTGAGCAATTTGGCAGCTCACCCTTTATAGTGCAACTCTGCAAAGCGCCGAAATTTTTATTTGACCCAGGGAGCTGTGGGAAGAGGCTGAGTGCTCCAATAAGTAATGCGATCCTGTAAGTACTGCAGCATTTCGGCACCCGGGGCACCTTTTTCATTTGCCTTTTGTACCCAGGCATCAATGGGAGCCTTCATGGCTGCCTTCAGGGCGGCCACATCAGCGGCTGAAGGCGTGTTGAAAGTCCTGCCGGGCAGCTTAAGGAAATTATCACGGCCGGTGGTATTTTCTTTATCCCATTCAACGGCCCTGGCGCCCAGTGCAATCTTCATGACATCGATAAGGGCTTGCTGGTCCTGCGGCTGCAGTTTGGCGAGGGAGTCTTTATTCATGATAATTATGGAGCAAGACGTAGAGGTAACAGAGCTAACGTCATACATATATTTGCACACTTCGTCGAACTTAAAGCCGTGGAAAGCTTCAGGGGCTACGATCAACCCGTCAACCGTGCCCTTGGATATCATTTCATAGGTTTCTGTGATCGGAGCGATCTTAGCGGTGGCACCCAGGGCTTCCGCGATAGGCTTAGAGCCGGCGTGAGTTCTGATGGTTAAACCCTTGGCGTCGGTATTAGTTTTGATCTCAACCTTGGAAGTTCCAACAACAAAAGCTGGCGGGGCGGCAAAATAGAGCAGTTTTACCTTGGAGAATTCAGCCTGGACCTGAGGATATTTGTTAAAGTAGTCGTTAGCGGCATTGGCAATGGCGAAAGAGCTGGGATAGCCGACCGGCAGTTCTGCCGCCGACATCAGCGGGAACTGGCCTGCATAATAGCCGACCACGGTCTCATTGATGTCGGTGACTCCGTTGATTGTAGCATTTATGCCATCGGTACCTGAGGCCAGACCGTTATTGTAGAACATCTGGATTTTAACTCTGCCGCTGGTCCTGGCGGCCATTTCTTTGACGATCCACTCATCAGTATCATAATTAGCCTTCTGGCCCGGGCCAGGGGTTTGCGTGTTAAAGTTTAAGGTAATTGCGGCAGGAGCAGGCGGAGCTGAGGTAGGCGCGGCAGTAGTTGACGGGGCGGCAGTTTTTGGCGGTGCTGTGGTTGCGGGTGCAGCTGAAGAACAGCCGGCGACAATCAGAGCGCAGGCTACGATTACAACTACCACGATGGCGAACAATTTTTTCATTTCATCCCCCTTATTGTCATCGATACTTTTCAGTTCCGATACTGATTCCAGTAATGCTATCCTCTACCTATCGACCCTTTTTGGATGCATGCCCGGCGAATCAACGCGACTGTCTTATGGGACTGTCCAACGGCGTCCAAGCCATGGCTTAATCAAGTACCGGAATTGGTTTGTAGTGTAACACCGTTTTGAGGACCTGTCAAATTGGCCAGAACTAACTATATAGGATGTAAACGTATTGTACACTAATTCATTCACTATGGATTAATCGCAGTGTGGCACAACTCAGGACGGTTTGACACAGACCTGATTTTCATGGTATATTTCGCCCATCAATTCAGCCTGCTTTCTGTTGTAATGAAAGTTGGGAGTTCAGCGGCATGAAAATC
>JAGDMY010000126.1 GCA_017860765.1 Chloroflexota bacterium
GCTATACCATGTCCATTCCATATTTCCGGTAACCACGCTATCACCGGATTTGACCCCGGCGCTTTTTAAAGCTTTATTGATTCCCAGCTTCTCCAGCCGATCATTGAACTCCTTGAGATCGTCGGGGTCATCGAGATCAAGTTTGTCCAGGAGACGCTCCACGTCCGGGTCCGCGAGGATAAAACTATTGCCCTTTTTTTGCACTCTGGTGCCCCTGTCTACCGCTCTGGGGCGAAAGACCTTCTCCGGGGTTGGCCCGGCCGCCCTTAGTCTGATATCTGCAGTCCGCAGCGTCCGGGTCGTCTCAGCCACCAGCTCTTTGAGGCCATCTCCTCTGGCGGCTGAAATAAAGACAGGACTGATGCCTGCCTCTTTAAAGGTGGCTTTCAGTTCCTCCTGGCGAGCCTCCACTTCCGCTAAGTCCAGCTTGTTAATCGCCACTATCTGCTGTCTTCGGGCCAGGCTGGCATCGAAAAGGGCCAATTCGTTGTTGACCCGTATCATATCATCCAGAGGAGAAGCTGAACAGCCATCTAACAGATGGATCAGCACCTTGGTCCGCATGGTATGGCGCAGAAAGCTGAGTCCCAACCCCTTGCCGGTGTGGGCACCTTCGATTAGCCCGGGTATCTCGGCCAGCACAAAGCTTCCCTCCTGATTTTGCACTACTCCCAGGATAGGTTCCAGGGTAGTAAAGGGATAATCCGCAATTTTCGGATTGGCGGCTGACAGTGCTGCCAGAAGCGAGGACTTGCCCACATTAGGATACCCGATAATGCCCACATCCGCAATCAAACGCAGCTCCAGCACTACGGTCTTCTTTTGTCCTGGAATCCCCGGTTGGGCGATCCTGGGAGCCTGATTGACGGCGGAGGCGAAATGAGTGTTGCCATAGCCTCCAGAGCCTCCGTGGGCTACCGCTACCTGCTGACCGTCTTTTTCAAGGTCGGCTATCAGCTCAGCTTCCCCGGAGTTCTTATTTTCATAAACCAGGGTGCCGGGAGGTACCGTCAGGACCACGTCGGCACCGTCCTTGCCATGTTTGTTTTTCGCCATGCCGCTCTGGCCGTTCTCGGCACTAAAAGCCCGGCGGCGCTTATACGCCTGCAGGGTGCTGACACTGGCATTGGCCTTAATAAGCACATCTCCGCCCCTGCCTCCATCCCCCCCAGACGGTCCCCCAAAAGGAACGTATTTTTCCCGACGGAAAGCGATGGCTCCCCTGCCTCCGTCGCCGGCCTTCAAGTGGAGTTCAACCTTATCTAACATAGTGTATTTCCATCACTTAATAGGTGTTAAGTTATATAATGAGCTCATTATAGGGCTGTATTACTTAATATTTAATAACATTAATAATGAAGGGTTAACCGGGCAATTTAGATTATAACTATAAATTTATATAATTGGACAATGATATCCCAAGATTAACATACTCTGAGCTCTTCGTCTACCTGAGTTGGACCTTTTGCGTCCGGGCCTATAGTTGCCTTATAAATACCATATAAAAGCAGTCAGCTAAGGATATATCTGGAGTATACCGCGGAACCTGAAACTGCTATAAGGAAATTATAAGGAAGTATGCTATAGGCAATAGTTCTGCTGCCCGGGAAACACGATTCCTAAAGAACTGTACCGGAATAAGCGAGGAACTATAAACGAACTATAGTCTGCCTTAAACGAGGGTTAGGCTGAACTGCAGTTACACCGAAAGGAGCGGCTTCGAGAACCCGGTGCAGGGCCCGGGACTTATTTCTGAGATAGCTTCTGCTGGATGTCATTGACGCATTGCTTGAGGCCAGGGTTGCGGGTGATCTCCTCGGCTATTCTCTTATGGGCCTGGCTGACGGTGATGGGCTGCCGTCCTCCGAGCTCCTGGCCAATTTTGGAGAGGGACAGGTCGCCTTGCTCCCTTAATAAAAACATAGCTATCTGGCGGGCCAGCGCTGCTTGCTTGTCCCGCTTGCTGCCGCGCAGGTCCATCACATCCATGTCGAAATACGTGGCTACCGTTTCCAGCAGCAGGGTAGGCGAGGGTGGGGATTTCGGTTTCTTGGTGGCGAGGTCCTCCAGCGCTTCATTGACCAGTTCGGGGGTAACGACCGCTTTCAGAAGCCTGGAATAGGCGATTACCCGGTTGAGAGACCCTTCCAGCTCGCGGATGTTCTGCTTAATCCGTTCCGCAATAAATTCCAGCACGTCCGGGGAAAGCTCAACACCTTCTTTTTGCGCTTTAGCGGCCAGGATAGCCAGGCGGGTCGCGAAATCAGGAGCTTGAATGCCGGTTGAAAGACCCCACTCCAGCCGGGAGCGCAAACGCTCCTGGATGAGCGGCATGGAATTAGGCGGGCAGTTGCTGGTCAGGGCGATCTGGCGGTCGGCATCCCGCAACTCATTGAAAATATGGAAAAAACTTTCTTCGGTCTGCTCCTTGCCGCCGATAAATTGAATATCGTCAATCAAAAGCATTTCAGTACTGCGGTACCTATTGCGAAAATCGCTGGTCTTGCGTTCGCGGATAGCGCTGACAAATTCGTTAGTGAATTGCTCGGCATTAACATATAAAACATGGATGCCTTTGGTCTGGGCGGCGTTGCCGATGCTGTTGAGAAGGTGGGTCTTGCCCAGACCGACCCCGCCGTAGATGTACAGGGGGTTATAGCTGGTCAAGCCCGGTCTCTCGGCCGCGCTCAAGGACGCGGCGTAAGCCAGACGGTTGCAGTTGCTAACTACGAAAGTATCGAAGGTATATTTTGGGTTCAGCCGTGTCAGGTTTGCCGGAATAAGGGCGGGCAAAGTTGGCATCGGATTAACCTGAATGGCGGTTTTAGCTTCAGAAACGCTCTTGCTATCAACAGTGAAACTAACCTTCACCTCGCTTTGGACGATGCCGATAAGCGTTTTTTCGATTAACGAGCGAAGGTTTTTATCCAGATACTCCGCTACAAAAGTGTTCGGTACACAAAGCAATAGATGGTTATCTTGATAGCTTAAGCCTTTAGTCTTCTCCAGCCAGGTCCTAAAATTGGCCTTGCTTACTTGAAGCTGCAACTCGCCCAGGGCTGTGTCCCAGATTTCCTGTGCTGAACGGGCTCTCACGAGATCTTTTCTCCATTTCAAACACAATAAGCCCCCTGATAACAGAAACAAAAAGGTAAATTACTCTAGACATAGTGTTTGAAAGGTAACATTTCCTGGGTGGCGTAGACTAGAATACCCCCAGTGCATCTTTGCTGGCAAGGCTTCTCAGGTTAACTGCGGGCTATTTTTGACACTTATTTTCTCTTAGAAAGTGCGCAAATCTCGCTTATTTGACAATTATTCAGGGCCATAATCTCAAAGACCAAAACTTAAAAGTTATATCTTTGGCGGACTCTGCCTGACAGGGGAGGGCTTTTAGAAGTTGGCTTTGCTTAGCCCGGAATGTTAGAATTTAGGCAGAGGAGAACGGAATTGCGGCTGGTCTTCATGGGTTCCCCCGAATTTGCCATTCCTGCCCTTCAGCTCTTATTAATAAACGGACACCGGTTGGCAGCGGTTTACACCCGACCGGATAAACCTGCGGGCAGGGGTCGGGCTATGATAGCGCCGCCAGTTAAAGCAGCAGCTTTATCCTGGGATTTGCCGGTCATCCAGGTGTCAGGCTTTAAAAAGCCGGAAGCCGTGGAGCAGCTGGCCGGACTGAAACCCGAGGCCGTGGTAGTGGCGGCCTTCGGGCAAATTTTGCCGCCGGCGGTCCTTGAGATACCCTCTTACGGATGTCTTAATATCCATCCCTCCCTCCTACCCAAATATCGCGGTCCTGCACCGGTCGTAGCTACCATCCTGGCCGGGGATGAAATGGCCGGGGTGAGCGTGATGCGGCTGGATGCCGGAATGGATACCGGTCCGATTTTTTCTCAGGCCCAGGTACCCGTTTTAGCTCAGGATACGGCGAGTTCGCTGACCGCCAGGCTCTTTCAAATAGGAGCCCGCATGCTTTTAGAAGTGCTGGCCTTTTTACCCTCCGGAAGTCTAATACCCGAACCCCAGAACGCGGCCGCTGCCTCCTATTCCCGCGAAATTACCAGGGAAGACGGACGTATTGATTGGAAACTGACAACCCGGGAAATCTGGCGGCGGGTTCGCGCCTACCAGCCCTGGCCTGAAGCTTATACCACCTGGCGGGGCAAGCAATTGAAGATCATTGGAGCCTGGCCTCTGGAGAGGCGGGCATCTGCCGGGCCTGGCCGGGTCGTGTCTTTAGAGCCCACAGAAGGAGGTCTCAAAGCGTCCTTCGGCGTAGGCACCGGCGATGGAGTCCTGGGGGTGTTAAAGGTCCAGTTTGAAGGCAAGCGTGCCCTGTCCGCGGAAGAATTCCTGCGCGGCCAGAGGGATTTCCTGGGGACAACCCTGGAGTAATTTTGAATTTGGCAATAATCTGCTAAAATAAGGCATTATGAGCGATGCGCCAGCCGGGCCAGCACACAGCCAGGTCTTCAAAAAACGTACTATCTCCACCGTGATCGGAGTCCCGGTTGTGGCTGCCGCCATCTGGTTTGCCACTCCCATCCCCTGGTTCACCCTGCTAGCCGCCGGGTGGGGAGCGGGGGCGGTCTACGAATTCTATAGCCTGGTGAAACGCTCCAAGGGTTCGGCCCCTCTGGTCTACTTCGGAACGCTGTGGGTGGTGTTGCTTATCATCAGCCCGCATTTCCAGTCGATTCCGCATTTAAATGACGTTCAGCCCGCCTCGCTGTTAGTCACCGCCGCCGTAATAGTGCCCCTCTTGATACTATTAGGACGTCCGGGAAAGGAAAACGCTTTTATCAACTGGGCCTGGACAGTGGCGGGTATTCTTTACGTTGGCTGGCTTTTGAGCTATATCGTCGCTCTCAGGAACGTCGTCGATGGCCGGGGGTGGGTCTTTCTGGCGATACTCTGTACGTTCGCCTCGGACATCTGCGCCTATCTGGTGGGCCGCCTGATTGGCAAACATAAAATGGCCCCGTACATCAGCCCCAATAAGAGCTGGGAGGGTGCCCTCAGCGGGGTCGTAGGTGCAGTTATTCTCAGCGTGGTGGTGGTCTATTTCTTCAAGCTGCCATTGGATTGGGGGGCGGCCGTTACTCTGGGGATA
>JAGDMY010000127.1 GCA_017860765.1 Chloroflexota bacterium
GGTACGCTGAGGCGAATGGCGGATGACATCCTCTCCCTGACCAGCCGGGTCATTTCCTCCAGCTCAGCCTCGGGCACCTCGAAAATAAGCTCGTCGTGGACCTGCAGCAGCATGCGGCTCTTAAGCCGGCGTTGGCCCAGTTCACGGTAAAGTTCTATCATGGCGACTTTTATAATATCGGAGGAAGTGCCCTGTACAGGCATATTGATGGCCATGCGCTCAGCGGCTTCCCGCACTATCCGGTTGGGCGAATTTACCTCCGGCACGTAACGCCGCCGTCCCAGAATAGTCTGCACATAACCCCTCTGGCGGGCCCCTTCCCGGGTGGAATCGAGGTAGCGGGCAACGCCGGGGTATTTAGCAAAATAAGCCTTGATGAAATGACCTGCCTCCTGCCGGGAAAGCTCGGTGGCCTGTTCCAGGCCAAATTCACTCATGCCATAGATAACGCCGAAATTGACTGTCTTGGCCAGACGCCGCATGTCCGGCTTCACCTCCGCAATATCCACCCCGAAAAGCTGGGCGGCCGTAGCCGAGTGGATATCCCTGTCCTGTCTGAAGGCTTCCAGCAGGCTTTCGTCCTGTGAAAGATGCGCCAGGACCCGTAAATCGATCTGCGAATAGTCGCCTGCCAGCAGGACCGACCCCTGAGGCGCCACAAAGGCCCTGCGGATTTCCCTGCCCAGCTCACCCCTGACCGGGATATTCTGCAAATTCGGCTCACTCGAGGAGAGCCGTCCGGTGGTGGTGCGGGTCTGGTTGAAACTGGTGTGCACCCGACCCGTTCGGGCGTTTATCAAACAGGGCAAAGCATCGACATAGGTTGATTTCAGCTTGATCAGCTGCCGGTAGTCCAGAATTTCTCTCACGATGGGATAGCCGCTGAGCTCCTCCAGGACCGCAGCTTCCGTAGAATACTTCCCGCGGGTCTTGCGGCCCGGCAGGTTCAGTTTTTCAAAAAGGACGACCCCCAGCTGCTGGGGTGAATTGATGTTGAACTCCAGACCGGCCATTTCATAAATTTTCTTTTCAATCTCGCTTAGCTGGTCACCCAGGCGCCGGGACATTTCCGCCAGCAGCCCGGAATCGAGCCTGACTCCGGACTCCTCCATATGCGCCAGGACCGGCACCAGCGGAAGCTCCACTTTTTCGAATAAATCCCGGAGTTCTCCCTGCTGCTGGAGCTCCGTCCTCAGCAGCCGGCTCAGCCGGCCGGTCATATCCGCATTGGCACAGGCAAAGCTGGAGACCTGCTCCACCTCAACCTGAAAAAGGGGAATCTGCTTGGAGCCCGAGCCCACCAGGGCGCTGGCAGGCATCATCTCCAACCCCATCCGGTTAAAGACGATTTCTTTCAAGGCCAGGGACTTGTCGCCCAGCAGATAGGCTGCCAGCATGGTATCGAAGGCCAGATTATTCAGGGCGATTCCCTGTCCTCTCAGCAGTATCAGATCATATTTGCTATTGTGCACCTCTTTGGCAATAGAAGGGCTCTCCAGCACCGGCCCCAGGTGACGAATGACCTCATTTATAGGCAACTGGTCCCCCGGCGAAATTCCGGGCGCCATCACCGGGATATAATAGGCCTCACCTTCGCCGGGAGATATGGAGATGCCTACAATCCGGGCTGACAGGGGACTGAGGCTCGAACCCTCCGTAGAAATAGCCACTGACAGGGCAGACTGCAGGCTCTTGCTGAGCTCCGCCAGGGCCTCGGGAGAATTTATCGTCCGGTATTTTGTCTCCACCCGACCCGCGGTCCGGGCTGACTTCTCCTCCGCTGCCGCGGCAGCTGCCGGCGACCCGGCCTCGGTCTGCGGCAACTTAGCCAGCAAACTATGGAAACCGAGGTCACGGAAAAGCTCGGCTACGCGGCTGCGATCGTAGCGGCTCAGTTGACAACATTTATCGAAATCCAGCGTGACCGGCGTATCCCTGACGATGGTGGCGAGCTCGTAGCTCCGCCGGACCAACTCAAGGTTCTCCTTGAGCTTGTCCCGCAGCTTGACCGGCTCCACTTCGTCCAGACGGATAAGCAGGCTTTCCACGCTGCCGAACTGCTGGATCAGTTTCAAAGCCGTCTTGTCGCCCACCCCGGGCACCCCCGGAATGTTGTCCGAAGGGTCGCCTTTCAGGGCTTTGAGGTCGGCAATCTGGGGAGGACTGACTCCGTACCTCACTTTAACGGCTTCCTCATCATAGACTATCGCGTCGCTGAAGGTACCGCCGGGACGCGGATAAAATACTTTCACCAGGGGAGAGACCAGCTGCATCATGTCCGCATCGCCGGTTACTATCACCGTTTCCATTTCCTGCTGGCTGGCCTGGGTGCTGAGGGCGCCCAGGATATCGTCCGCCTCATAACCGTCCATTTCAAAAATGGGGATATTGAAGGCGGCCACCACCTCTCTCACCCTGCCAAACTGGCCGGCCAACTCGTCCGGCATGGCGGGGCGGTGGGCCTTGTACTGGTCGAAGAGCCGATGCCGGAAGGTGGGCGCTTTTCTGTCAAAGGCGATAGCGTAGTGGGTGGGCTTGAGTTCATTGATAGCTTTAATGAGCATCATGGCAAAGCCATAAACCGCGCCCACGGTCTCTCCGGTCCTGGTGAGCGTCAGGGGAGGCAAAGCATGAAAGGCGCGGTGCACCAGAGCGCTGCCATCGATTAGAAGCAAAAGAGGTTTTTTATTTTCCATAATTCCAGTTTAATGGGATATAGGATACCGGGTCAATCTACGCGAGCACGAGATCAATTTGCGGCCGAGAGGAATTCCCCTCATTTAGAGGGTTCTATTTTTTCCACTTCAATGGTGCATTCAGTTACCAGGGCCGCAAAAGCCCCCAGCGCCGCCAGGACGGGAGCCACCAGAATTCCGATGGCCGCCGCCGGTGCTCCGATTGACAACGGAATCTCGATTATCACCCGACCGCCCTGAATAACGCGCACCCGGCGAATATTTCCCTCATGTATCAGCTTCTTGACCCGGGCCACCAGCTCATCGCCGGATACCGTGTATTTCTCCGTACTCATATCACCCTCCTCAGCCTGTCTCTCTATATCATTTTACACCACTATTTGGCCCTCTATTCCTCGCCTATCTCCTTCACCTCGGAAGATCTTCCGGCCGCCGTCAGTTTAAGGGAAAGGGTATCCAGCTGCCGGGCCGCCCCATCAAAGCTGGCCTGGGCGTGGTTGATATGCGTGCCCAACGTGTCAATCTGCTTTTCATATTTCTCCAGTTCCTTGTTCAAACGGTTGTAGTCTTCCATAAGCCTGCGGGCATTTTCTTCAAATTGCAGTCCGCGCAGTCCGATGTGAATAACCCTTAAATAGGCGTAGATGCTGTTGGGTGAGACGATGACCACCCTCTTTCCCAGCGCGTATTCGGCAATGCTCTTGCCGTCAACCTCGATCTCATTCTTGAGAATAGTCTGATAGTACACATTCTCCGAAGGTATGTACATCAGCGCAAAATCAAAGGTCTGCTCGTCTTCCAGAATGTACTTGGCAGCGATATCATCGATTTTAGATTTGACGCTGCGGCAAAATTCCTTCAGAAAAGAACCCTTTTCGTTATCCTCAACACATTCCATGTATCTGGCAAAGCTCTCCATGGGGAACTTCGAATCGATGGGGATGATTTTGTTCCCGGCCCTGATGATAGCATCCACAATAACCCCATTCCGGAAGCGGTACTGGACCGCAAAGTTCTGCTGAGGGAGCAACTCCTTCAGGATGTTAATAAGGGTCATTTCTCCCAGGCCGCCGCGCATCTGCGGGGGGCGGAGAAGGTCCTGAAGACTGGCAATATCCTTGCCGATGGCCAGCATCTGTTTATTGGTCTCTTCAAGGCTCCCGATGGTCTTTTTAATATCCCCGATTACTCTCAATGAACTGTCAAATTTATCGCTGACAGACTTATTGCCCTCATCCAGGCCCTTTCTGACCTGCTCTTCGATTTGCCCCATTCTCTGCTGGAGAAGGAAAAAGGACTGGGTGTAGTCCGGCCCTCTGCGGTAAACTATCAGGGTACCCAGGGCCGCCACGGCCAGGCTCAAGATAATAATTGCCAGGATTTCTCCACTCACCGGCAGTCCTCCCCAAGCTTCAATCAAAGCTATTAAAACAACAATATCAGCAAAAGTAAAGGGGTCAGGCGCCCCGACTATACAATCAGCCACCGATAAGATACACTTAGATATCGGGCGGTGTTTAGAGGGACAATCGTGACTGATTTTAAAGTCGAAGACGACTATGACCTCTGGCTGCTGCTGGCCCGGACCCACTACCGGGTCAAGCAGGCCAGGACCGCTGAACTGCGGCGCTACGGACTTTCGCCAGAACAGGCCGGGATTATTTATTATGTCTACTCCAGCGGCAATAATGCCATGCCCATTGAGATATCCCGCTGGATGATGCGAGAACCCCAGACCATCACCTCGATCCTGGACAGAATGGTCAAAAAAGGACTGATCCGCAAAACTCATGACTCCGAACGCAAGAACGTAGTCCGCATCTCGCTCACTGAAAAGGGCCGGCTGGCCTACCAGCGTTCCATCAAAAGAGAGTCCTTTCACCGGATCATGCAGGAATTATCGGAGGAAAAGCGCCAGGCCCTCAGGGAAACACTCAACCAAATGCGTGAATCAGCCCTGCACCTTGCCGGCGCCGGCCAGGAGTCGACCGAAGTTTAAAAACGGGGCTTCCCCGGGCGTGCAACCCGGGGACGTTTTTTCTTGACAACTTCCAGCGCCCCGAGATAAGATTTGTATATACGTCTTCGAATTTCGAACACGAAATAACCCTCACGGATTTAGCTTTCAGGGAGGTTGAAGTTCCCTATGGCAAAATATGGAATTATCATGGATGTTACCAAATGCAACGGCTGCTACAATTGCTTTCTGGCCTGCAAAGACGAGCATTGCGGCAACGATTTCCCGCCCTATGCCCTGTCCCAGCCGATGACCGGCCATTACTGGATGAAGGTGATTGAAAAGGAACGGGGCCAGTACCCCAAAGTGAAGGTGGCCTATACGGCCGTCCCCTGCCAGCACTGTGAGAATGCCACCTGTGTGAAGTTGGCCCAGGATGGAGCGATCTATAAAAGAGAGGACGGCATCGTGATAATAGACCCGGTTAAAGCCCAGGGGAAGAAGGAATTGCTGGCCAGCTGTCCCTACCGGGTGATCTACTGGAATGAGGCCCGGGGACTGCCGCAGAAATGCACCCTGTGTGCCCATCTCCTGGACAGGGGTTGGAAAGAGCCGCGCTGCGTAGAAGTCTGCCCTACTGGTGCTCTGGTCTTTGGCGACCTGGACGATCCCAACAGCGAGGTAGCCAGACTGGTAGCCTCCGGCAAGACCGAGGCCCTGCATCCGGAATACGGGCTCAAGGAGAAGGTCAGGTATATCGGCTTACCCAAAAGGTTCATAGCCGGCGCAGTGGTCTTCGGCGACAGCGACCAGTGCGGGGAAGGGGCCAAAGTCAGCCTGGAAGGGGAGGGGGAAAAGAAGACAGCCATGGCCGATAACTATGGTGATTTCGAATTTGAGGGCCTGGATCCTGATAAGGCCTACAAGGTCAGCGTGGAGACCGCCGGTTATAAGGGCCAGCAGTTCAACATCAAGACCAATATCGACGTTTACCTGGGAGAGATTATCCTGGAAAAGATTAAGGCCCGGGGCAAAGGTCAAAGGACAGGCCGATGACAGAGCAAATTTATACCAATTTAGGGCATGGGGGCGGCCCCATTCTGGTCTATGTCGAGGACGGCAAAATAGTCCGCGTCCGCCCTTTAGTTTTTGCTGAAAATGAAGAGGTCCCCACCTGGACTCTGGAAGCCCACGGACAGAAGTTCAGCCCTCCGCGCAAGGAGACGGTGGCCCCCTACGGGATGTCCGAAAAAGCCCGGGTCTACTGTGATGAACGTTTGAAATATCCGCTCCGCCGGGTGGATTTCGATCCCCACGGTGAAAGGCATCCCGAGAACCGCGGCAAATCGGGGTATGTCAGGATCAGCTGGGAAGAAGCCCTGGATACGGTGGCCGACGAACTCAAGCGCATCCGGGCCAGCTACGGCCCTGAAGCAGTGGCCTTCATGAGCTCATCCCATCATAATGCGGGCAGCATGGGGACCCACCGCAGCACTCTTAACCGCTTTTTCAGGATGATCGGGTCCACGGACTACTTCGATAATCCCGACAGCTGGGAGGGGTGGCTGTGGGGCTCGACCCATGTCTGGGGTTTCTACTGGAGGATGGGCCCGCCGGAGCAATTCGACCTGCTGGAAGATGTGATGCAGAACACCGATTTAATTGTTTTCTGGTCGAACGACCCTGACAGCAACCGGGGGGCCTACAACGGCCAGGACTCAGCCATCTGGCGGGTCTGGCTGAAACAGCTCGGCAAGAAGATGATATTTATCGACCCCTTCTGCAACTATACGGCCGGCGTGCAGAATGATAAATGGATAGCTCCCCGGCCGGGCACCGATGCTGCCATGGCAGAGGCCATCGCCTATATCTGGCTCAAAGATGGTTCTTATGACAGGGAATATGTAAAAACTCATACCGTCGGCTTTGAGGAGTTCAAAAAGAATATTCTGGGAGAGAATGACGGCCAACCGCGGACTCCGGAATGGGCCGCCGATAAATGTGGCGTTCCGGCCCGGGTCATTGCGGCTTTAGCCAGGGAGTGGGCTTCCAGGAAGACGACTCTCTCCACCGGGATGCGAGGCGGCATGGGCGGGGCCTGCCGGGAAGCCTATGGCCACGAGTGGGCCAGGTTGATGGTACTGCTCCAGGCCATGCAGGGGCTGGGTAAACCCGGTGTCAATATCTGGGGCGCTGTCATGGGGTCTCCTTCGAACTCGGCTTTCCGCTTCCCCGGGTTCGAAAACGGGGGTATGCAGCAGGTAGGCGATAAAATTTTTTCCAACCCGGTCAAGCAGCGTATCTATCGCACCCTCTTCCCGGATGGAATCCTCAATCCGCCGGTCAGGTGGCTGGGGGAAGGTTTTAATACCAAATCCCTGGAGCAGCAGTTCATTCCTTATGAATATCCTTTGCCCGGCTGCTCGGAGATCAAAATGTTTTATCGCCACGGCGGTTCCTTTATCGGCACTCTTCCCGCCGGGAACAAATGGGTACGGGCCTACCAGAGCCCCAAGCTGGAATTTCTGGTCAATCAGGACTGCTGGTGGTGCGGAGAGACCGGGTATGCGGACATCATTTTGCCGGCCTGCACCAACCTGGAGCGCAACGATATCGCCGAGTTCGGCAATTGCGGCTGGATGAGCCCGGATACCTTCAGCAGCAACTACCGGCGGGTGATAGTGTATATGAAAAAGTGCATTGAGCCCCTCTGGGAATCCCGGACCGACTACTGGATATATTCTCAGATAGCCCGCAGGATGGGGCTGGAAAAAGAGTATACCGAAGGCCGGACCGAAGAGGAATGGATCCAGAAATATTACCAGTGGTCCGACCTGCATAAGATGGTCTCCTGGGAAGAGTTTAAGGCCAGGGGCTATTATCTGGTGCCGCTGCCGCAGCCCTACAGGTCTACCCCGGCTTTGCGCTGGTTTTATGAAGGCAGAGAATGTGATACCCCCGACCTGGGTAATCCCAAGCGGAACACCGCCAAAGGACGGGAACTGGCCAGCCTGACCGGCAAGATCGAATTTGAGTCTCAGAGCCTCAAGAAATATAACCCCGGGAACCCGGAGAGGCCGCCGGTCCCGCGCTACATACCGAGCTGGGAGGGACACGAGAGCAGCGAGATCGTAAAAAAATATCCCCTGCAGCTCATCACCCCCCATCCCCGCTACTCCTTCCATACCATGTACGACCATACCGACTGGATCTCGGAAATACCGGGCCATCGCCAGCTGGTCAACGGCTATTTCTATACCACTGCCAGGATAAACCCCGGGGACGCGGCTGCCAGAGGAGTTAAGGAAGGAGATATCATCCGATTATACAACGACCGGGCTCAGGTCTTATGCGCTGCCCATGTCACCCACCGGGTGCGGCCCGGAACGGTTCATGCCTATGAAGGCTCGGCGAAATATGATCCCCTTGAACCCGGGGTACCCGGCAGCATAGACAGGGCCGGCTGTGTCAATATGCTGGCCTCGGACAGATTTTTATCCACGGACGTGGCCGGATTCGCTCCCAATTCGATACTCATTGAAATAGCCAGGTGGGAGGGATAGGCGGGGACCGGAGGAAAAGTTAATTATTCGTCATTGACGGAAAATAGAAGGAGGTTTCGTCATGAGACTGATTGATGCGCACATCCACATGGACCGTATGGCAGGGGAAGACATTTTAAGACTGGCCTGGGCCGGTCTGGAGGTGGCCGTGATACCCTCTCCTCACCTGATGAGCGGACTATTCTATCCCAAGACGCTTTTTGAGCTCTGGGAAAAGACCCTGAATTACATGGTTAAATATGCGGCTTCCATGGGCATCGATGTTTACGCAGCCCTGGCCGTGCCTTTCTACGGCATTACCGACGAAGGCTATGATGAGTGTCTCAAGAAGCTCCCGGAATATCTCAAGGAGAAGCGCGTCATCGGCATGGGCGAAATCGGCCTGGATACCGGCAACGAGCATGAGCAATATCTCCTGAGGGCCCAGCTGGCGATGGCCAAAGAGCGCAATCTGCCCGTTATTATGCATACTCCCACCCCCCGCCAGCCCCAGACCCCGGAGGTGACTCCCCAGATCATAGACTTCTTGAAGCGGGAGAAATTTCCTCTGGAGAAGGCTGTCCTCGATCACAGCGGCAAGAACACTATCCCGGTCAGGCTCAAATCCGGCTGCATAACCGGCCTCAGCATCTGCTACGATAAGCTGACCGCCGAAGAGGTCTCCGAGGTTGTCCGGGCCAATCCGGAGGCCAGGGAAAAAATAATTATCGGGTCGGAGCTGGGGTACGGCGGGGCCGGGCACCTGTCGATCGCCAAAGCCGCCTGGTGCATGAAGATGGATGGCATGCCGGTCAAAGAGATTGAGAGGGTCACCTGGGACAACCCTAAACGCATCTTCAACCTGCCAGTTAAATAAAAGGCGCATTTGATATTAAAAAAGGGAGTGTTTTTTACACTCCCCTGCGGTTGGCTGATTTAGAAGCACTAGCCTCCCAGATAGGCCTTCTTAACGATATCGCTGTTCCTCATGGTGGCGATATCGCCTTCCAGGACCACCCTGCCCACCTGCAAAGCATAACCCCGG
>JAGDMY010000128.1 GCA_017860765.1 Chloroflexota bacterium
TACTATCGGTTGGGTGATTAAAATCAGGCCGGCGCGTCCCGGATCAAAACCATTTATGTATTGTAAATAAAGACTTAACAAAAAACCAACTCCGGTGGTAGCGCAATAATTCAGCAAAGCAGCTAAATTGGACATAGCAAAGACCCTGTTGCGGTTGAAGAATTCCACCCTGAGAACAGGAAATTTTTGCTTCATTTCCCACCTTATAAAAGCCACAAAGCCAACCAGTCCCAACAGAATCAATCCCAAACTCCATAATGCCGGCAGGAGAGAAAAAGCATAAATTAAAATCACCATGGCGAGGCTGAAGAATATTGAGCCGATAGAATCAAACTTCTCGCCTCTGGCCCCGGCCCATTCCCCCCTCAACCGGGAAAAACAAATAACCGCAATAATGATACCGATCAGAGCGTTGATAAAGAATATGCCTTGCCAGCCTGAATGCTGGGTCACAAAGCCGCCGACCAGCGGGCCCACCGCCAGTCCGACATAGGTAGCAGCACCGATAAAGCCCAGAGCCCGGCCTCTTTCCTGGGCTGGGAACACGGATGTCAGAAGGGCTATGGCGGTCCCAAAGATCATTGAACCGCCGACTCCTTCCAGGGCGCGGAAGAAAATAAGCCAGCCTCCAGAGGGGGAAAAGGCACATAAAATTGAAGCTATAGCGTCTATCACTATGCCTATTTGGAAAATCCTTTTCCGGCCGTAAATGTCTGCGAGCCTCCCAAAGGGGACCAGCAGCGCTGCGGCTGCCAGCAAATAGGCCGTGGCTACCCAGTTCAAGGATATAGCGTCGAGTGACAGTTTGTTGCCAATAGATGGAAGTGCAATGTTGATAGAAGATGAAGTAAATGGCGTCAGAAAAGAACTCAGGATGGCAATTGACAGCACCACACCCTTATTTATTGTCGGTACCTGGCTATCCATCTCACTTCTCATGATAGGCTATTTTTCATCCATATTATCTATTGAAAATCAGCTTCCCTGCTAAACCTCATCCCCATGAATAGCCGCCGGTCTGCTAACCCTCTACGTTGACGGGAATTTAATATCAAGCTGTTATTTGGATTTTTTAGCGGCCGGTTTCTTCTTCCCAATGCGGGTGTAGTACCTTTCCGGGATATCATCGGGGTCCTTATATAATACGAACTTGCAGAGGCCACTCTCTATCGGATAGGGTTCCTCACGGACGACACCCAGGTAGCCACCGCTGTTATCTATGGACAATAGCTCGATTATCGGGCAGTGGACGCAATAGATGGGGAAGTCCTTATGCTGCCAGGTAATGTTGTGGGCCTCCTTTATTTTCGCCAGGCCGGTCTCATAGCCGCCCATTTGGATTATTCTTTGACCGGAGCCGCACGGGTGCATGGTGATCAGGAATTTATCGTCCTCTTCCTCGACAGTTACGGGCTGCATGTGGCCCTGTACCGTCCTGGCCATATTTTCAACCAGAGAACGTATATCTTTCTTCTCCGGTGGTTTGAAGACCAGCTTAGCTTCGACCCCGTGGGCGAACCTTTCTGCCTTTTCTACCTCGTCGACACCCCAATGATTATAGATGTAGGTCAATAGACCGGAAGCCCAGGTAAAGTAGCCATCGTGCAGGTAATTGTATTCTTTTTGGGCCTGTATAGCCAGCTTCCTGGCTTTCTCCTTGTCCCCGGCGTCGATGGCTTCCAGTGTTTTTTCCAGAGTGCTTCCTCCCAGTTGTTTGAGCTCTTTATCAGTGAATACCTTTTTACCCGCCACGTATAACCTCCTTGTAATTATTTTGTCATTACTTTAAATATTTATTAAAAAAAGTGTTTACCCTTTGAGAATATTCTTCCGGGTAAATGTAAAAGGAGCAGCCATGTTCCGGCCCGTTTAAGATCCAGGTTTCGGCCTCAGGGTAAGCCTTCTTAAGCTGCCTGGCGTTCTCCACCGGTATTATCTGATCATCAACGGAATGGATTATTAATAGCGGCCTGTGAGCCATAGCGCCAATTTCAGCAACCGGTCTAGCTTGAGAAAGATCATATCCGTATTTCAGTTGAATCATCCAGAGAGTTGGAGTTAATAAAAAGCTGGGAAGGCCGCCATCACTATAACTCCTGGCTTTCAAAATAGGATATATTTCCGCAAAGCCGCTGTCTTCCACCACGGCGCTTATTTTCGGCTCCTCGGCGGCAGCCCCGATAACTGCTGCGGCTCCCAGTGAAAACCCGAGAGCACCAATACCTTCCGGCTTGAATCCTCTTTGAATCAGCCAATCCACGGCCCCTTCTATGTCACGTCTTTCCACCAGGCCAAAGCTGTAATGAGCATCCGGGCTTTGGCCGTGACCCCTTAAATCGAGCATTACGACGTTCAGTCCGCTTTGATGCAGGTGTTCGGCCAATTCGATAAGGCTGGTATAGCTGGTACGACTTTGATTACGGCCATGCGCCATGATCACAGCCTTATCGCTATCGATGGCAGGGATAAACCAGCCGGCGATTTGTATTCCATCGGTACGCGCCGTGATCGTTATATCTTCATAAGCCAGCTGGTATTTGGCCGGTGTTAGTTCAGATGAGAAATCCCTGATGGGTGTGGTTAATTTATCAGCAGCGATGAACCCTATGCCAAAATAGGCGATAATCGCCAGGAGTACAATTCCGGCTATCACGCGCACGACAACGCTGAAAAAGCGGGACCTCTTTGGAGACAAGGTCACTTTTGCCATAAAAATATCATGTCAATTAATTCATAAAATAGTCAACGCTGCCAGGTCTCGAGAATGAACTTTATATAAGAATCGAGTTTAGTCCATTAACTTTTGATTGTCAATTCCGGATTTAAAATAGAAACAAGATGGAAAAAACTTCGAGGATTAGACATAGCATTTGTAAAATCTTAAGATATACAGTGAGTCATTCAAAAGATGACCTTAATTGACAGTATAATATTTAACCTGCAGGTCAGTCGAGACGTCCATCCAAAGTAATCAGAATGGGCAGAATGATTTGAGGAGGCGAGCGAATGGTTTTTGACAGGTTAAGGGACATGATGAATACACCCCGTCCAGCTCTTCCGCATCCGGAGGAACCGCCCAATCCTGCGGCAAACCTGGCCAACATTGATGTAAACGCGGTCATCACCCAATGGCTCACCAGTTGGGAGGTGCCCAAAGACTGGTGGGGTCACTGGAAAAATGCACTTGATATCCAGGTTTATGACGTCTATCCTGCTTCTATTCTGGCTATGGGAATAAGGCAGGATACCCCGGCAGCCACCTGGGACGCAGGTGGCAAACGCCACCTGGCAGTTAAACCCCAGTGGCTAAATCCGGGCGTTATCGCCCATGAGCAGGCCCACACCAGCTATAGTTACCTTAGCCCCGAGCAAAAAGCGGCCTTCGCCGCTCTGCACACCTCTTTGAAAAATACTGATCAGGTTATCAAGTATCTTTATAGCATAAACACCTACGGTCTTACGAGTGATGTGGAGGGACATGCTGAAGTTTACCGCTTTATCGGCCAGCAGATGCCGGCACAGTTGAAACCATATTATCCAACCTTGCTTTAGCCTACGGTAAAGTGAATTAAACCGGGAAAGCCTCACCGGTCGGGTGAGATTGAGCCGGTTGTGCCGGTTTCAAAGCCATCGACCGGAATTAGGGAATCGGGTCAGTACCGCTGAAATTCTGCAATTTCGGCAATAGAAGGAGGAAGAAAAATGCTGGACAATAATAAACAGGAGGGCAAAACTCCCTGGGTACCCCTGACCCCGGAACAGAAAGCCGCCAGGGCCGCCGGGGCCAAAGCAGCAGCAGAAGCTAAAGCCGCCGCTGCGAAAAGCGCCATGCAGTATCTGGAGCCAAAGGATGCCACCGAAGCAGCAGAACAGGTCAAACGTTTAAACGAAGCTCTGAAACATGAACAAATCAAGCTCTCCAACAGGACTGATATCGCCGAAACGCGGGCCAACATAAAGACCATCAAGGAGAGCCTGGCGCGCGCTGCCGAAGCAGGCGCCAAATTTGGCTTACACTAAGAAACAGGCCAACTCGTACACAACTGCCTTAGACTTGATGCCAGGCCGATATAATATCTTTGCCGGTCATTGTTACAATATCCAGATCAGTATATAAAACAGCCTTCGCAGTGAATTGGGGCCTCAATGTTTCGCTGCTGCGACCAGACATCAATGACGCGAAAAGGGGAGGCGCGCAAGTGAAAAACTATTATAATTTATTCATGCAAGAGGAGCCAATTCCGGCGGGTGCCACGCCTATAAGAGGTTCAGAACCCTTACCCGGTGGTACTGCCTGGCACCTGGCAGCGGATGGAGATCAAGAGCGGCGCACAGTGGAAGCCGGACGCCGCCGCAAACCTGACGAAGGGCCGCCGGGTGGCAGAGAAAGGGCAGAGGCACCGCAGCGGCGGGATAGCGCAGGGGGTGGTTCAGGCTCCGGCGGCAGGAGCGGACGATCTGTCCCGGGTGGCAAGGGCTGTATGGGCGGCGGCGGCATCGTTCTGGTGATTATTATCCTCGCTATCGTGTTTGGCTTGCAGTACTGCGGAAGCGGAAATACCGCTGATGTCGGTCCTGCCTTACCTGCTGTCACCTCGCCTGCGGGTACTTCATCCGGGGCTGCTGACACTGGCCAGATCTCAGGGTTGTCGTCAGCGGCTCCGTTCGCTACCAACTATCCACAGTTGGCCAGCCAGACTCCGACTAAGAGCGGCCAGACCTGGTTGGTCATGCTCTACCAGGATGCCGACGATCAGGTCCTGGAAAAAGACATCTGTCTGGACCTGAACGAAGCTGAAAAAGCCGGCTCCTCCCAGAGGGTTAAAATAGTAGCCCAGATGGACCGTTATAACGGGGCTTATAACGGTGATGGCAACTGGACCGGTACCAGGCGCTTCTTGATCAGTCAGGATGACAACCTGGGAAAATTGGTTTCCCAACAGGTGGCTGATCTGGGTGAGGTCAATCTGGCCTCCGGCCAGACCCTCATAGATTTCGCTACCTGGGCCATCAAGACATAT
>JAGDMY010000010.1 GCA_017860765.1 Chloroflexota bacterium
CCAGGTTTCGCTGGTATTGGGGTTGGCAACAGAGATGACAACCCCAAAGTTGGCATTGTTGATATCTTCCCTGGTCCAGGTGGTGCCCCACAAGTCGCCGGATCCGCCGTAAGACTCGGACACATAAGTCTGGTTCAAAGGCCAATCTGTGGTGAGTTTGGCTTTGTTAACGGTTTGGATGGCGCCCCCTTTGATCAGGCTCACCCGGTTGTCGCGCAGCGCTGGAAGCGCCGTGGCGTCTGCATTGGAGGTGCGGTTTATCACCACAGTGATGCCGTTTATTAGGGCATTGGGGGGAACTGTGAAACCGTAGTTGTTCCCGCGGAGATAGTTGGTGATCCCTCCGTCGATAGGAATAGCGGTAGCGGTTGTCCGGGGATCTCCATGGGGCAAAGTTATATTACCGGGGGTTTCCCAGTCAACTGTTCCCACGTCCGTTAAATTGGCCCCCGTTCCTGCATCCTTGGTCTGGTCTTCAGTTGCAGCGCTGACCGGAGTGATGGCTCCGATGAAAGAGGCCAGCAGCGCCACGACCAGCAATACTGGCATTATGGTCCGGCTGAATTTGCGGTTTAAAATCATTTGTTTACCACCTCTTAACTAAATTTCTTATTTTCCACCTCCCCGCTCCCAGCTCCAAGCTCCCAGCTATTGATACCTCCGGGTTCTCGAGCTCACACTCGTAGGCCCCCGAGCCAATCGCTGTAATACCAATATATAGGACTCTTTCTTCAGGGTAAATAGTACCAAAGTAATCCCGGGCAACCGCCCGGGCAATTTGGCCCCAAACCCCTTCGTTTGGATATTATATCCAGTATAGTTTGGTTGGGCAAAGTTACCATTGGGCGAAAATTGGGAGTTTTAGTTAAGTTAAGGCAATTGACATTCTTTTTGTTAATAGTTACGATGAAATTCATGTGCGGAATTATTGGTTATATCGGTAAACGAGATGCTCAGCCTGTACTTTTCGATTGCCTGTCCAAATTGGAGTACCGCGGTTATGATTCCTGCGGCATTGCTGTGCAGAACGGCAAATTGCAGGGACACAAGGCCGCCAGGCGCGTCCTGGAACTCAGCGAGTCCTGCTCTTTTCTGCCAGGGAAGCGGGGTATCGGGCATACCCGCTGGGCCACCCATGGACTGCCAACTGATATCAATGCCCACCCGCATTATGATTGCTCCGGCAAAATCGCCGTGGTCCATAACGGCATCGTCAGCAACTATCTGGCCCTGAAAAACCAGCTCGCCGACGAAGGTCATAAGTTCTTATCTGACACGGACACCGAGGTAATCCCGCATCTAATTGAAAAATATTTTAAGGGCAACCTCCTGGAGGCTGTCCAATCAGCTTTATCCGACATCGAAGGCAGCTACGCCATCGCTGTTTTGATGGAAGACCAGAATGATCTGATCGTCAGCCGCAAGGATAGTCCCCTGATTCTCGGCCTGGGGGAAGGCGAAAAATACATCGCCTCGGACGTGCCGGCTATCCTGGGTTACACCAACCAGGTTATCTACCTGGAGGATGGCGACATCGCCAGCGTCTCAGAGAATAACGTGCAAATCTTCAACAATCAAAAACCCGTCCAGAGGGAAGTGCATCGCATTCTCTGGGACAGAAAGGAAACGGCCAAGAACGGATTTGAGCATTTTATGATCAAGGAGATCCGCGAGCAGCCCAGGGTGATCAGCGAGTCGCTGGTCGATTTCCCGGAGGGTTATGCCCCCGAGGAGATCTTCACCCGCAAAGAAAACATCCGTGACCTTTTGCTTTTGGCCTGCGGGACCTCGTATAATGCCGGCCTGATTGGCAAATATATCATTGAGGAACTCCTGGGAATTCCCACCCGTGTAGAGATCGGCTCCGAATTCAATCACCGCTCCCGTTTGATTATTCCCTCGGCGACGATAGCTATTACCCAGTCCGGAGAGACCGCCGATGTCCTGATTCCCCTGAAAAAATTGAGAAAGGCCAACTCCAAGACCCTGGTTATCACCAATGTTCCGGGAAGCTCCGCCAGCCGCATCGCTCAATCCGTGATCTATACCAAAGCCGGCCCTGAGATAGGCGTGGCGGCTACCAAGACCTTCGTAGCCCAAATGATTGAGCTTTACAAAATTGTGTTATCATCCGAAATGGTAGACCCCGAAACGGCCAGAAACATCCTGGCTGAGCTGCGGGCTTTACCAGCCAAGGCCCAGAACGTCCTGGATATGGCCGACCAAATTGAGAAATGCGCGCTTTATTTGAGCTCCTTCAAGGCCCTCTTCTATGTGGGGAGAGGAATCAACTACCCTGTGGCCCTGGAAGGCGCTCTCAAGCTTAAGGAAATCTCCTATATCCATGCCGAAGGCTACGCCGCCGGTGAGCTCAAGCATGGCCCGTTTGCCCTGCTGGATAAAAATACTCCCGTGCTGGCTATTCTATCCCAGGATGGGGTCTATTCTTCCATGATCAACAATATTAAGGAAATCAAGGCCAGGCAGTCCCCGCTGATAGTCCTGGTGGATAGTGAGAAAAATATTTCCGGGTTAAACCCGGAGAAGATCATAAAAGTACCCCAAACGCATCCCCTTGTGTCTCCGGTCGTCAATGTTATTGCCTTGCAGCTTTTAGCTTACTTCACAGCGAAGCTTAAAGGCTGTCCGGTAGATTTTCCACGGAATCTGGCTAAAAGCGTGACCGTGGAATAATTGACCTGCCCCATGGAACTGGTTATATTAATGAGGACACTCATATAACAACTCCGAGGCAGAGGAAGGCAATATGGAGGTATGTTATTGTTGTCAATGAGAGAAAATGTCAGGAATCTGAAGCAGCAGGGGTTCAGCCAGAGCGAAATCGGCAGGATGGTGGGAGTCAGCCGGGAAAGAGTGCGTCAAATCGTCGCCCCTAAAGCCAAAAAAAAGGATATAGAACAGGTAAAAAAGCTGCTCAGCACCGGTGATGTTTCCCGACTTTTAAACGTCCACCCCAATACCGTCAGGCGGTGGAGCCGCAGCGGCCTCCTGAAAACTTACCGCCTGGGACCGCGGGGTGACAGGCGCTTTATGGCTGAAGATGTACAAAAAATGCTGGAGAAGATGAATTAAAATATAGCTAATGACTGCTATTATCCGGATCAAGGAAACCCGGATGGATCGGGATAGGAGGAAATACAAAGGTATGATTTCGATGGCCAAATTGCAGATAGATGAGGCGAGTATTAAAGCCATCCTGGAGGTAATTAACTCAGGTCAGATTGCCCAGGGCCCCAAAGTGGAGGAATTTGAAAAGGACTTCGCAAGCTATATAGGAACCAGATATGCTGTCGCTGTGAACAGCGGTACAGCGGCGCTCCATATTGCCCTGATGGCAGCCGGCATAGGACCGGGCGATGAGGTCATAACCACTCCCTTCAGCTTTATAGCTACCGCCAACTGCTGCCAGTTCGTGGGCGCCAGACCGGTCTTCGCCGACATCGACGCTAAGACCTTTAACATCTCCCCTGATGAGATAGTAAAAAAAATAAATAGCCGCACTAAAGCCCTGATTGTGGTGGACCTCTACGGTCAGGCCTGTGACATGGATGCCCTGGTCTCAATTTGCCGGAAACACAATCTAGTACTGGTCGAAGACGCCTGCCAGGCCCATGGAGCGAAATATGGAGGGCGTAAAGTGGGCTCTTTTGGAATCGGTTGTTTTTCCTTCTACCCCACCAAGAATATGACCACCGGTGAAGGCGGGATGATTACCACGGACGATGAGGAGATCGCCGTCAAATCCAGGCTGGCCCGGCAGCATGGGCAGCCCCAGAGGTATGTTCATACCACCTTAGGATATAACTTCCGCCTGACGGATATAGCCGCAGCTCTGGGGATCTGCCAGCTAAAAAACCTGGACGCGGCTAACAGCCAGCGGGCCCGCAATGCAGCTTACCTCACCGAACACATCAACCCGATCAAGGGTTTAACCGCCCCTTTTATCGCTGAAAATAGAAATCATGTTTTTCATCAATTTACCATCAAGGTGACTCCCCAATACAAATATGCGAGAGAGACCTTGCAGAAAAAACTTATGGATCAGGGCGTCGGCACCATCATATATTATCCTACTCCTATCCATCTGCAGCCTTACTATAAGCAGCTGGGGTATCAGGATAAATTGCCAGTTAGCGAGGCTATGGCACAGCAGGTACTATCATTGCCGGTCCATCCGCTGGTAGGGGAAGAGGGATTGAAGACGATTGCGGAGGCTCTTGCGAATGCTTAAAAACGTAAATCAATACGGTCAGGTGAAATTAGGACAGGACTGCTCGATAGGGGACAATGTAGTCCTGGGCAGTTCGGAAACCGGGGAGCTGGTGATTGGTGATAAGGCCATCATCCGTTCTGGCTGTATAATCTATTCCAGCACCAAAATCGGGAACAATCTGAGGACCGGGCATAACGCTTTGATCCGGGAAAATTGCCAATTGGGAGATAACGTGCTGGTGGGGACCAACTCGGTTGTAGACGGCAGCTGTAAAATCGGCAATAACGTCAGTATCCAGACCGATGCCTATATCACCACTTATACTACTATCGAAGATAACGTTTTTATCGGTCCGCGCGTATGTACTACCAACGATAAATATATGTTTTACGGGGCTAAACTGATCGGTCCCACTATCAAAAAAGGGGCCCGCATCGGCGGCAATTCCACCATTCTACCCGGAGTGGTAGTAGGAGAGGGGTCTATTATCGGGGCCGGAGCCGTAGTTACCAGGGACGTTCCTCCCGGTGTTATAATGGTCGGTAACCCTGCCAGAATACTCAAAAATGTGTCCGCCTGACCTTCACAGCCAAATATTTTCGAGGCAAAATATGAACAAAATCGCGGTTATAGGAATGGGATACGTCGGGATTCCGGCCGCTGTCCTGCTGGCCGATGCCGGCTATGATGTCACCGGAATTCAGCGGCGTTCGAAGAGGTCCGGCTGGAAAATTGACTGGCTGAATCAAGGTCGTTGCCCGATCGGGGGCAATGAGCCTGAACTGCCGGAAATGCTGGCCAAAGTGGTAAAAGCCGGCAAATTCAGGGTTACCGACGATTTTTCCATATTGAAAGAGGCGGATATTATCCTGATCGACGTTCAGACCCCCACCGATGAAAATCACGTACCCCGGTATGAGTCGCTAAAGGAGGTATCCCATCAAATAGGCCAGCTCCTTCACCCCGGTCAAGTGGTTATAATCGAATCGACTGTGGCCCCGGGTACCACCGAGAGACTGGTCAAGCCGATCCTTGAGCAGGAGTCCCGTCTCAAAGCCGGTCTACCGGAGGGGTTCGGGCTCTGTTTTTCCTACGAACGGGTGATGGTTGGACGGCTGATCCATAATATCCGCGAGTATCCCAAGATCGTGGGCGGAATCGATGCCCGGTCCACCGAAATTGCGATGAAAATGTATCTCTCGATAGTGAAGGGCGGAGTCCACGGTACCAACCCCATGACCGCAGAGATAGCCAAAACGGTCGAGAATGCTTACCGGGATGTCCAGATAGCCTTTTCCAATGAGGTCGCCCTGCTTTGTGAAGCCCTGGGAGTAGATGTTTACGATGTCAGAAGATTCGTGAACGGACTACCTAATGATCCGTCAGTCCCCAGCGCCAATCCGGTCAGGAATATGCATTTCCCGGGCGCCGGGGTGGGGGGGCACTGCTTACCTAAAGATACCTGGCTGTTGATGTATGGCTATGATACCTATGCCAGGTCCAAGGCCCTGTATCCCTCTTCCGTACTGACCAACGCCAGGAAATTGAATGATTGGATGCCAATCCACATGGTCGATCTCCTCGAATCAGGCTTAAAAGAAGACCAGGTCGATCTTAGGGATTCGCGTATAGCGGTTTTAGGTTTTGCTTTTCTGGAAAATTCAGATGATCCACGCAATACCCCCACGGTGCCGCTCTTGAAAGAACTGGAGAGGCGGGGAGCCAGGTTTATAATCCATGATCCGTATATTAAAGAAAGTGAAGAGGGCTACCATATCGAGGCAGACCTGGAGACAGCTTTAAGGGGCGCCGATGCGGTGGTCCTTATGACCAAACACGATGATTACCAGTCCCTCACCGCGCAGAAGTTAAACGGTCTGCTGCGGCACAAGGTCGTTATTGATGGTAGAAATATGTTCGATCCGGCCCAATTTATCAAGGCGGGATTCATCTTCAAGGGTGTGGGAAAGGGCCTACCGGCCCGGTGACTGTAGGCAGAAAACAAGAGCGGCCCTGGCCTGCCCCTGATATGCCCGCAAGCAAGGAGTATTGTTGATGTTAAAAGTTGGAGTGGTGGGGCTGGGAGCGATGGGACAGCATCATGTCCGCCTTTATTCTCAACTTCAAAATACCTTATCTCCGGCAAACCAATTTCAGTTGCAGACTCAAGTTGAATTGGTAGGAGTAGCGGATTCCAGCCTTGAAAGGGCCGAGGAGATCGGGAAAAAATATGACGTCCCCTATTTTTCTGATTACCATGAATTGATCTCGGGAGTAGAGGCTGTCAGTATAGCCGTTCCTACTGTTCTACACTATTCTGTCTCCATGGATTTTATGAATGCAGGCATTCCTTGCCTGGTAGAAAAACCCATTGCCTCCAGATTCGATCAAGCCCGGGAAATGGTCCGCATAGCCAGCAAAAATAAGGTCAATCTTGCCATAGGTCATATCGAAAGATTCAACCCGGCAGTCTTGAAATTAAAGCAAATTATTGATAGCGGCAGCCTGGGACAGATCCTGATAATTACTACCCGCCGGGTGGGCCCTTCAGTACCCCGCATACGGGATGTCGGCGTTATTATTGACAGCGCGACTCATGACATCGGGGTGGTTAAATACCTGATCAATAGAGACCCGGTTTGCGTCTACTCCAAGGCTGGCAGTCTGAAGCATCCCAAGGAGGACTACGCCATAGTGGTGCTGGATTTTGAAACCGCAGCAGCATGTTTGGAGGTGAACTGGTTTACGCCCGAGAAGGTCCGCACTCTAGTGGCTACCGGCAGCGAGGGGATAGCATATCTGGACTATATTGAACAAAAATTAATCGTACACAGCTCCCAGTCGGTCGAAACCCCGGAAATTCAAAAAGCCGAACCCCTGAAGCTGGAACTGGAAGATTTTATTAAGAGCGTCGTCAACAGGAAGGCGCCTGCAGTAGACGGACAGGAGGGCCTGGAAATATTAAAGATTGCCTTAGAAGCCAGCACCAACACCGGCTATACCTCCCAGCTTGTATTACACCGTTAAAGGAAAATACCTGCTTGATGGGAATTGGACCCTTATGCGAGAATAACCTGTGCCCAGGATACAATTCCGGGATGCTAAAACATGTTTAAAAACAAGATGGTCGGGGTAGTCGTGCCTGCTCACAATGAAGAAAAGTTTGTGGCAGGTGTAATCGACACTATGCCCGGTTACGTAGATAAAATCTTTGTAGTCAATGATGCCAGCACTGATAAAACCCGGGAAATAGTGGCGCAAATCGCCATAAATAATACCAGAGTAGCCCTTATAAACCGGGAGGTGAACGGGGGTGTGGGGGCTGCCATAACCACCGGGCATCTCCAGGCCCTTAAGGACCGGATGGATATCATTGCCGTGATGGCCGGGGACGGCCAAATGGACCCGGCAATACTGGACCATTTTCTAACTCCTATAGTGGAAGGGAAGGCGGACTATACCAAAGGCAACCGGCTTTCCAGTGCCCAAGACAAGCAGGAGATGCCGGCCTGGAGATTGTTCGGAAATTCCCTGTTGACCTTTTTATCCCGCGTTTCGTCCGGGTACTGGCACATCTCCGATCCCCAGGATGGGTATACTGCCATCTCAGCCGGAGTCCTCAGGAAGCTGGATGTCGAGAATATTGAAAAGGGCTTTGCTTTTGAGAATAATATGCTGGTCAGACTCAATATCGTAGGTGCCAGAGTCCTCGACATACCCCATCCAGCGATATACCGCGGGCAAAGGTCTAAAATTCATTACGGAAGGTATATGCTTAATACCAGCTGGATATTGTTGAGAGATTTTATCTGGAGGATCTGGCGGAAGTATTTCCTGGCATCTAAATCGATCGGAGAATTTGAAGGTTCGAAATGAATTTGACTTTTATCATTAATACCTCCGCGCAGGCTCACACCTGGAAAAATATTCTGCTCGAGCTTGGCGCCCGGGGCCATAAAGTCAACATTATCGCCAGAGATTACGGGTCCACGACTGAATTACTGAGTTCATTTGGATTTAATTTCCGGAAATTTAAGCCGCTGGGGTCCCGGACCGGGCGGATCTTCGGAACCTTAGACCATTTTCAGAAATGTTATCGACTGGCCAGGAGTTTTCAGCCTTCGCTCATCATAGGTTTTGGCGTGGACGCTTCGATAACAGCCCGGCGATTCAGAGTACCCTCGATAGTTTTTAACGATAGTGAGCCCATTGGAGTGCAAAATAAGATCCTGGCATGGACCGCATCAAGCATAATCACTCCCGAGTGTTTTCAAAAGGACCTGGGCAAGAAGCAGATACGCATTAATGGCTATAAAGAATTGTCCTATTTGAGACCGGACCGCTTCCAGCCGGACTCTTCCATATTGGCCAAACTCGGACTGGCCGGCGGGGAAGAGTACGTCATTCTCCGTTTTAATGTCTTCGATGCCGTCCATGATGTTGGTAAGCATGGATTTACTACCCTGGACCAGCGCCAGTTAGTGGAATCGCTTGGCAAGTATGCCCGGGTGTTCATATCTCCAGAAGGAAAATTATCCCCGGAATTGGAAAAATACTCTTTGCCGGTTCCTCAAAACAGGATTCATGACGCCCTGTATTACGCTAAACTTCTAGTGACGGATACTCAAACGATGACCACCGAAGCGGCTTTGCTGGGAGTACCGGCAGTGCGCTGCAACAATTTCGTAGGACCCGATGATATGGGTGTTTTCCTCGAATTGGAGAAAAAATACGACGCGATTTATTCTTTCTCTAAATCTACTCTGGCAGTCCAAAAGGCCCTCGAACTGGTACAGCGTCCCAATTTAAAAGAGGAATGGGATGTCAAAAGACAAAGAATTCTGGCCGATAAATTAGATTTCGTGCGCTTCTTTGTGGATTTTATCGAAAACTACCCGGCCAGCCTCCAAAAATATCACCAGCCGGACCGGTTGCCATGAAAATAGCGTCCGTAATAGGGGCACGGCCCCAGTTTATCAAATGCGCTCCCCTGACGAAGCAACTCAGGAAAAATCACCAGGACCTCCTGATACATACCGGTCAGCACTATGACTATAATATGAACAAAGTGTTTTTTGATGAGCTGGGAATCCCCCCTCCGGAATATAACCTCGGCATCGGTTCCGGTTCACATGGCTACCAGACCGGGGAGATGTTGAAGCGCATCGGGGAAATTCTGGATCAGGTCAAGCCGGACCTGGTGATAGTTTATGGAGACACCAACTCGACTCTGGCCGGGGCACTGGCGGCGGCCAAATTACACATAAAAATAGCCCATGTGGAATCCGGATTGCGCAGTTTTGATAAGTCCATGCCAGAAGAAATTAATCGTGTTTTGACTGACCATTGTTCAGATTGGCTTTTTTGCCCGACCCGTACTGCGGTCAGCAATCTGAAAAATGAGGGAATTATAAAAGGGGTGCATTTTACCGGTGATGTCATGCTGGACGCCTTAAATTCGGTCAAGGTCATCGCAGAGCGTTCAAAGATTCTCGGCGATCTGGGCCTTATTACCAAAAGCTACCTGCTGGTTACCATTCACAGGGCCAGCAACACCGATAACCCGGATAACCTGGGTTCCATTTCCCGAGCTTTAATTCAGTTAGGCGGCCTGGGGAAAAGGATCGTCTTTCCGGTCCACCCGCGCACAGCCAAATCGTTAAAGAGTTGCGGGCTGTATGATGATCTTAAGGAAAAGGTTACAGTTATCGAACCGCTGGGCTATCTCGATTTCCTGAAGCTTTTAAACCATTCCAGTATGGTGTTAACAGACTCTGGCGGTATTCAAAAGGAAGCGTACATGCTGCGGGTGCCCTGCGTTACTCTACGGGAAAATACCGAGTGGGTAGAAACGGTAGAGGACGGATGGAATGTGCTGGCGGGCGTGGATCCGGCCAGAATAGTCCGCCTGGCCGAAACCTTTAAGCCGTCCAACGAGCAAAGAGACGTCTTCGGGAAAGAGGCCTGTAAGGCTATTGCCGGATTGATTGGCACGACGGACTGATCTCATGGTTGTCGCCGTCTGACCTGCTTCATAGATTCGAAAGGAGTTAAGAGCATTGGCTACCAGGTCCAGGCACCCTGGAAGAGGAAAGTTAGCCGCCAGTATTGCCGTGATATTGGTCATAAGCATATTGGCTGCTATTCCAGTATTCCTGTTGAGCCAGACCTGGTCCATAAGCTCTGCCGAAGACGTCTATAATAGCGCCGGAAAATTAATCAATATCACCTCCGCTGAAAAAATCAGCGATGACGAAAATGGCATTCCTGTGGTCGACTATGGTACTAAAAATGGGGTATACATCGGTCCACAGAGGAATCCCTTGACTATTGCAGCCAGGGCGCTGGCGTATTACGACAACTATTTGCAGAGCAAGTCAGCTCAAGATAAAACCTTTTTCCTCAATTGTGTAAACTGGCTTGATCAAGCCAAAATCGATAAGGGTGGCTACTGGCTGTGGGCCTACACGTTTGATTTACCGGCCTTTAACGTCAAAGCCCCCTGGTATTCGGCCATGACGCAAGCCAGAATAATGGTAGCCTTCCAAAGGGCCTATGAGCTGACCGGGGACAAGCACTATCTGGATGCCGCCGATCAGGCCCTGAAATCTCTGGAGGTCGATATCCAAGATGGGGGAGTGGCTGTAAGCGGGTCAACGGGGGGAAAGTGGTTCGAGGAGGTAGTAGGCGGAGACCTGAAATCTACTCCTCTGGTACTGAACGGACACATCTTTGTTCTTTTTGATCTTGATGATTTTTACTCTCACACCGGTTCAATAGAAGCCCGCACCTTGTTCAATGAAGGCGTTTTAGAGTTGAAAGGGCATATCAGCCAGTATGATACCGGGCATTGGACTTATTATGACCGTATCGGTCATCTGGCTTACGATTATCACTATGTTCACATCGATCAAATGCAACGACTATTCGATATTACCGGTGATCCGCTGTTTAAGGAATATCACGATAAATGGTCAGCCTATTTCCCGTTTAATCCGATGTGGGCCAGGAAAAGATTTGCGGCCTATCTGCTGGATTTCGTGATCGTCTTTTGTGCCCTGTTGGTGATCTATTTTGTTTACAGGGCAGTGAGAAAGCATTCTCGCATCTCAAATCGCGGTTTAAATTCGAATCCAAGCCGCGGAAAAATTGTTAAGGGCAATCAGTGATATGAGAATTTGTTACGTCGCGGACGGGACCAGTCTGCATACTCAACGCTGGCTGAACTATTTCGCCCAAAGAGGCCATGAAGTGCATTTGATCTGCTGGAAAATAATGCCCGGCTTCAATAGCAGTATTCAGGTCCACATGTTGAGAAGGATGATGCCAAAACTCTGGCCATTATCCCAATATATAAATTTCTGGCGCTGGCCCGCCGAAGTTAGAAAAATAGTCGCCACCATAAACCCGGAGCTAATCGACGGCCATTTCATCACCATATACGGTTTTATTTCTGCCAGGGCCGATTTTCATCCGCTGGTGGTAACTGCCTGGGGAAGTGATGTCCTGGTTGCTGCTAAAAAAAATCCCATATTCCGGTGGATGGCCAATTATGCCATGAATAAGGCCGATATGGTTGTTTGCACTGCCGAGAACGTTAAGTCCGAGATTTCTAATTTAGGAGTTGATGATCGGAAGGTCCAGGTGATTGTGATAGGCGGTATCGATGCTGTGAAATTCCACCCGATGCCCAAAAACCAGGTATTGCTGCAAAAGTTCGGTATCGGCCCGCAAGAACCGGTAGTGATCAGCACCCGTAATCTTGCTCCGATTTATAATGTGATCACTCTCATTCAGGCCATTCCCATAATTTTATCTGAAATTCCAGCGGCCAAATTTATCGTTTGCGGAAAAGGAAATCAAGAGAACCATTTACGGGAATTAGCTCGTCAATTAGGCATCGAAAAAAACGTGGTTTTCGCAGGTTGGGTCCCGCATGATGACCTGGCGACTTATTTATCATCATCGGATGTATACGTTTCCACTTCTCTTTCGGATGGGACCTCCAATTGCCTGCTGGAGGCCATGGCCTGTGGACTGCCGGCAGTGGTAACTGATATTCCAGCCAACCGCCCCTGGATTCAAGAGTCGGAAAACGGTTTCTTGTTCCCGGTCCGCAACAGCGCTGTCCTGGCTAACCAGGTTTTAAAATTACTTCTTAGCGAGAAGGATCGCAAAGACTTCGGATATAAGTCCAGGCATATGGTTGAGGTCAAAGCAGATCCCGAGATCGAAATGCAGAAATTAGAAGGTACTTACAAGAAGTTAATTGAAGACGGCAGGAGCCGGTCTTAGCCCCGTACCAGTTTTCAACAGCTTGCCTCGGTTCAATTCAAATATTAGCGTTGTCTCACTTAACCAAATGTTGGCCGATAATATCGGTATCCAGAAGGCTGATCAGGCCGTCATGATTTACGTCTTCCTTAATCCATCCCGCCGGACCTGATTTGCCAACCTGTTGACCGGTGATTATAACATCCAGGACGTTTATCGAGCCGTCCTGATTGGTATCCCAGTCTTCATAGGGGTGCGCCACGGTTATAGTTATGTTTTCATAATCGGTGGCAGTGCCATCGGAGACCGAGAACCGTACATTCGCATAAGTGCCAGCCTGGCTGTAATTTGGCG
>JAGDMY010000129.1 GCA_017860765.1 Chloroflexota bacterium
CTGGACCTTTCGGCCAGGGTATAAGGAGAAAGCCTGGCAATGGTCGGGGGGGTGAATAGGCGGCCCCGGGCTTGTATGGTCCAGTTTCCGGCGGCATCAGAACCGCTGAATTCCAGTGGCTCAAGGCGAACTATTTTGCCATCTTTGACATAGGCGTTGACCGGCCCTCCGGTGGTCAGATTGGTAAACACTTGCTCGCCCGCGTAAAAATCTACCATGTTGCATAACGCCCTATTTCTAAAATTTACCCGTTAATTAGCCTGGACCGACCTCGAAGCAAGTGAGAAAATAGATAAAAAGAAGGTTCAAGATTGGGGGGAGGGGGCTGGGCTCTGAAGATCGGCCAGGATACCTTCATCCATGGTGAAGCTGTGTTTTGGAGTGGGGAAAGCTCCGCTCTTAACTTCCGACTGATATTCGGTGACAGCATTTTTAATGGTATCCCCCAGCCTGGCGTACTGTTTGGCGTGTTTGGGAACAAAATCGCTGAAGGAGCCCAGGAGATCGTTAATGACCTGTACCTGCCCGTCACAGTCGGGCCCCGCCCCAATTCCAATGGTAGGGATCGACAGTTTGCGGGTAATCAAGGCAGCTAGGGGTGCCGGCACGGTTTCCAGGACTACGGCAAAGGCTCCAGCTTGCTCCAGGGCCAGAGCGTCATTCAGAAGCCGCCTGGCCGCCTGCGGAGTTTTACCCTGTATTTTATATCCGCCCAGGGCGTTAATAGACTGCGGGGTGAGGCCGATGTGCCCCATTACGGGTATGCCGCAGTCAATAATTTTTTTTACCTTCTCAGCGACTGCGACACCGCCTTCCAGCTTGACCGCCTGAGCCCCGGCTTCCTGGATAAATCGCGCAGCGTTGCGCAACGCATCCTCCAGGCTAATATGGTAGGTCATGAAGGGCATGTCACCGATCACCAGGGACTTTCTCGCCCCCCTCACAACTGCCCCGGTATGGTGCAGCATCTCCTCCATGGTAACCGGGATGGTGGACTCGTAGCCGAGGACGACCATTCCCAGGCTGTCGCCGACCAGGATCAAAGGGATCCCGGCTTCATCCACAATTTTAGCGGTAGAGTAGTCATAAGCCGTCAACATGGCGATTTTCTCGCCTTTCTGCTTCATCTCCTGGATTTGCTGGATATTGACTCGCACTAGCTTCCTCTCAAGATATCTAAAGCCTGGTCGAAGACGCCCTTGGTGTGGGTTATCCGGTTATGTTCGTCGACGTAGACTAAGCGGGGATGATAATCGCGGCACTGCTCCTCTTCCATATCATGATAGGTCAGGATGATGACGATGTCACCCCTGGCAACCAGCCGGGCGGCTGCGCCGTTCAAGCAGATTTCTCCACTGTCCTCTTTCCCTTCAATAGCATAAGTGTGGAAGCGGGCGCCGTTATTGATATTGAGGATGTGTACCTGCTCGTAGGGCAGGATATCGGCCGCTTCCATCAGCTTCTTATCGATAGTGATGCTGCCTTCATAGGCGATGTTACCATCGGTGACCCGGGCGCGGTGGATTTTGCTCTTTAGCATGGTACGCATTTTTCATCCCTCTCAACAATAGATTTGAGTGATTGACGCAACAATTCTTCCAGCTCTTTGGCCTGATCCTGGCCTAGCTTGCCCTTTGCGATGGCCAGGGGAATAGTCTGCAGCCCCAGCTCACAATAAGCCGGCAGGATAGAAGGGGCATTATCTTTTAAGGTATTCAGATGAATTTGTACGGTACCGACGTCCCCTCTGGCGATGGGGCCGGTCAGGGCCTGGGGTACGCTCAGATTTTCAATATTATTGAGGGTGCCTTTAAGAAGGGGCAGGAGCGCCTGGATGGCTTGCTGGCGCGGAACACCAAAGCTGTCCCAGAGATCGGTAGCCAGTTTGACCAGCGTGACCAGATAGTTGCAGGTCATCACGGCTGCCGTATGGTAAGCGGCTTTATCCCCCGCTTCCAGCTTGATCCAGCGACCTTCCAGAGCACCGGCCATTTCTTTCAGGGTGTTCAGCAGGGGCCCCTCGGCTTCCAGGGCAAAGGTCGATCCGGGCAGGTTATCAATGGCTTTCTGGATGCTGGCAAAGGTCTGCAAAGGATGGAAGGAGCCGACGTGCGCACCGACGATGCGGGCGGGCTCCAGGACATCCAGCGAGTCAGCCCCACTGCAATGCACGACGCACTGGCCACGATGCCAGCGGACCTGATTGACTATGGCCGGGATAGCATCATCCGGAGTGGTAAGGAAGATAAAACTGGCATTTTCAGCCACTCCTTGCGGGGTATCGTAGACCTGCCCGCTGCCGACCGCCTGCACCAATCGCCGGGCGGACGAGAGGCTGCGGCTGGCTACCGCAGCAATCCGGTATCCCTTGCGGCTTAATCTTACCGCCAGGGCGGTGCCTACCGTCCCGGCACCAATGATCCCTAATTTTAACGTTTCCATATACCTATCCTATGCGATAATGGGCAAAAAAATACCCTCTCCGGATGACCGGAGAAGGCATGTTATCACATCGAATCTGTTGGCCGTCTCGGTCGTTTCCGATCCAAGCGACTGCTGAAAACCTGATCATTTTAACTCTTTTAGCTCACCGCCCCGAAATCCCGGGGTCGATGGCCGAGTACATTTTGATTACATTTAGCATTCTATCAGCGAAATATGGGGTTGTCAAATAATGGCACCATACGACTATCGCAGGAGTGAAGGAGAGGTTAAAAACCTGGATTTGGAGTTGAACTGCAAAATGGGAGCTTTCCTCACCTGAATTCCCGCTATTGATGATGTTCCTGATCAGCATTACGGCTGGCCAACAAAATGGAAAAAGCGAAGATAATGACACCGACTACAGTGGCAGAATCTGCGGTATTGAAGACCGGCCAGGGCCCGACATCTATAAAGTCCCTCACAAAACCCAGCCAAAGCCGGTCAATCAAATTCCCAACTACGCCTCCCAGAATCAATCCCAGGGCAATTTTGTTTAGCCGCGTATTGAGAAAAGGGAAGTGCCGGTAGATTACAAAAGCATAGACCAGGAGTAGAATAACCCCGATGATGGAAACGACGGCCAAAATATCTGACTTCCCATAAAAGATGCTGAAAGCGGCCCCGGTATTTTGGGCATAGGTCAGGCGGAAAAACCCGGTTTCTGGCACAGACTGACCCGGATAGAAATTGGATTGTAACCACCACTTGCTCAGTTGATCAACAGTGATGACCAGAAATGCAACGGCAAAAAAGATGATATTCCATTTAAGCTGGGGAAGATTGTGTTTTGACATTTTTAGCTTTCTGTCGACAACTTAAGCATAAAATAGCCTGCGGTAAGGCCTCTAATCTGGCCGGGTCAATGGGGGTATTGCAGGAATCGCAGATCCCATAGGTCCCCGTGTCTAATTTCTGCAGAGCCCTGTCCACCTCAGCCAGCAAGGACTTCAACCGATTCTCCAGGGCCAGTCTTTTTTCCAGCTCCATGGATTCGGTGGCCTCTTCCTCCCTTTTGCCAAACGGACTGCCCTCCCGTCGCTCATCTAACGGATGCGTCACGGTAAGTTGCGCCAGATCGTCCTGGATACGCTTCTTCTCCTCTTCCAATCGAGTCCGCACCCTATTGGATTTAGTAGTAGCCACTTCTTGTACCTCCGGTCCTTTTCTGTGTTGACATTTACTCTGAGTATAACTATAACGTTGGAGCTCTCCAACCTACGCAATCTCAAAACAAGGGGAAGATGAATGAGTGTTAGTCCATCATAGCCCGCAACTGCCGAATGGTGTTAATCGATTGTCCGCGCCAGTGATTATTGGCAAAGACAAAGGTCTTCTCAGTAGCACCGGCCAGCTTCTTGATTTTCGGCACCCATTCTACGAGTTCTTCAGGCTGATAGGTATAATCATACCGCTCATAAGCCTGCTCGTGTTGCCACCATTTTTCCTTGTTGCGGCCATGAAAGCGCACGTAGCCGATTTTGCCGGTTGCCTCAGCTATGGGAGGCAACAAATTCGGCAGCGGAGGTTCATCCACGCAGCAGAATCCCATATCTTGACGGCGCAACCACTCAAAAACCTCAACTTTCAGCCAGCGGGCATTGCGAAATTCAATTACCAGAGGCAGCCCTTCCAGGTTTCTTCTGAGCTGGGCCAAGTATTCCCAGTTCAGCCGATTGAAATCAAAGCTGTAGGGAAATTGTGCCAGAACACAGCCCAGTTTACCGGCTGTGATTAGCGGTTCCAGGACCTGCCGGAAGGCCTGACAAACCTGGGTGCTGTCCTCCCGCTGATGGGTCATTTCCTGGTTAGCTTTAATGGCAAATAAAAAGCCATCACCGGTTTTTGCCTCCATGGACTTCAGGACGCTGATATTGGGCAGGGCATAATAGGTGGAGTTTATCTCGCAGGCGCTGAACTCACGGGAGTAAAATGCCAACCACTCCCGCGGCGGCAATCCAGCGGGATAAAAAACCCCTACCCAGTCCTTATAACTAAATCCAGAGGTACCAAAACATATCATTGGCGCAAATTTAACACAATTTATTAAAATATTCAACTATAATCTCAAGTGACCGTCTTTTATACCATTCACTGCCGGCTATTTGGTCGCTCCAACGGTGGAATATTTTTGCCTGCCAGGCTGAGCTGGCGGGGGAGGTTGCCCCCGGGTAAACCAATAGCTTATAATTTATTCATCTGCAAATTTTTATTTGGTGGTCGAAATTCGAAGCCTTCACAAATCTGATCCCGCCCGTGTGCCCGGGGCCAGGATGGACATAGTGGGAGTACGTATCACCACATTAAGTGAAAACACGGCCGGACAACCGGATGTTCTGGCGGAGTGGGGATTAAGCTTTCTCATAGAAGCTGATAACGCCAGCGTTTTGCTGGACGCCGGGGCCAGTATTTCCATTGGCCAGAACGCTGATAGGTTGGGAATCGATCTCAAAAAAATCGATAAAATAGTCCTTAGCCACGGCCATTTTGACCATACCGGTGGACTCCCGGTGCTCCT